>NZ_LWGH01000334.1:0-6953 GCF_001635395.1 Sulfitobacter sp. HI0129
AACTGGCCCCCGAGGTCCCGGAAGGCGCGCTGGCGGCAGGTGAGCACGATGATTTGCAGATCGCCCGCCTGCCGGTGCAGCGCGTCGAACATGCGTTCGATCCGGTCGTCATCGGTAAAGACCAGCGCATCGTCGAGGATCACCGGCGCGGTGCGTCCTGCCGCCGCCAGCATCCGCGCAAAGGCGAGCCGTACCAGCAGCGCCACTTGCTCCTGCGTGCCGCCCGAAAGAATCGAAATGGGTTCTTCGCGCCCTTCGCGGATCAGCGCATCGGGCAGCAGCGATTCCTCGCCCCATGTCAGTTCGGCATCTGGCCATAGCAGGTGGAGTAATGGCTTCAGTTCCCGCGCGATGGGGGCGAAGTAGCGTTCGCGCGCCTGCGTCCGCGCTGCCTCCAGCGCCGCTTCGAGCCGGATCAGCACCGCGACCTCCCGTTCGATCCGGACAAGGTCCGCTTGCGCGGCTTCGAGCTTTTCCTCCGTTTCGGCAAGTTCCTCTTCGACGGCCTTTCCGGCGGTGCTGCCGATCCGCTCTTCCAGCCGGGCGAGCAGCGGTCTGAGGCGTGCGGTCTCCGCCTGGGCTTGCGTTTCCACCGCGCGGGCGCGCTTCAGCGCCGCCTCCGAAGTGGTCAGGTCCGGTGCCGCGCGGGCCATTTCATCCCGGGCTGCCTCCGCCTCGGCGAGGGCGCGTGTGGCGGTGTCGCTCTCCGCGATCCGGGTCTCTTCGGAAGCGTCACCGAGGCGGGCCAATGCCTCCCCGGCCCGGGCGAGCCGGTCCTGCGCCGCGCTGAGCGCCGTCTGCGCGCCCGCCGCTTCACTGCGCGCGTCGGAGGCGTGGCGCGCCGCGCTCTCCTGCCTCTGCGCCGCGTCCTCCTGTGCGGCGCGCGCCGCATCCAGAAGACGGTCCGCTTCATCAGGATCAGGCGCGGTTTCCAGACCCTCCGCCACGGGGATGGCCGCGAGTGATTTGCGCAGCGCCTCCAGACCGGCGGGCGCAAGGCTTTTGAAGACCGCTTCGGCCTCCTTCCGGTCCTGCGACGCCTCCGCCCGCGCCGCCGCCGCTTCGCGCGCCGCTTCGGGTGTGTCCGCACCCACGGCATCCAATGCGGCGCGCAGGGCCGCATTGGCCCTGTCCACGCTGTCTTCGCCTTCGACCCCATGGGGCGGGCGGATTTCGAGTGCGCCGATCCCGTCGATTTCCAGTCGGACTGGGCCGGAAAGCGGCACCGGTTCCCCATCCGTCAGCGCGCCGCCGTCGAGCAGGATGCCACCCGCGCGGCCTTCGGCGTAATGGGCGGTGATCCGGGTCGCCGTGGTATCCCGCGCGGCGCGGGCGCTTTCAAAGGCGCGCAGGCGTTCCTCTATCTGGCGCAAGGTTTGGGCATCGGGGCCGGTGCTTGCGCGCGTGGCCGCCTCCTCCATTCTTGCATGCGCTTCCATGGCGGCGGCGATGCGCTCTTGCAGCTCCCGGCGGCGTTCGGCCCCGTCCCGCGCGGCCTTGGCCCGCTGGGCGAGGCGTTGAGTGTCTTCGGCTTCCTTGAGGGCGCGGCGGGTATCGGTGAGCGCGCGCATGGCGCTGTCCAGCGCTTCATCCTTTTCGGTGAGGTCGCGTTTCGCCGCCTCAGCCCGGATGGTGGCTTTTTGCAGGGCCTCATCCGCCGCGCCGTGCTCCCGCGTTGCCTCGCGCAGGGCGGCGAGCCGGTCACGTGCCTTTTCCGCCGTAAGCCGCGCCATTTCCACCCGGCGGGTCGCGGCCTCCAGTGCTGCGGCATGTTTCAGCGCCTCGGCATGTGCCGCTTCCGCCGTGGCCAGCCTGTCGCGACGGGCCTGAGCGATCTCAGGATCCTCGATCTGTCGCAACTCGCGCCGCGCGCGGTTGCGTTCGGTCAGGGCGCCGTGCAGGTCTGCGGCCGCGGCAGCAAGCGTGTCGCGCCGCTCACTCAGGTTTTCGACCCGCTCCTGCGCGTCTTTCCAAGGGCCGCCCCGTTTCGGCGCGCGGGCCTTGCCGGTGGCCAATTCATCCAGCGCAGCCTTGCACCGGCGGAGCGCCATGTCCATGCGCCGCCCGCCGGTCAGGTTCTCGACCTCTTCGCCCACCGATGTCATCAGGTCGCGGCGCGCATCGAGTGCCGATTTCTGTTCCTTCGCCGACCCCGTCGTCAGGTCCGTCACCCCCTGCCGAACCCAGATCAAGCCCGAAGGACCGCCTGCATCGTCGCCCAGCAGCTCGGTGATCCAGGCCTCCGCCGCGTCGGACTGCGCGACCAACGTGGCGCCCCGGTGCACCGTCGCGGCGGGCTTCTGGAACCAGCGTTTGGCGATGGTGAACCGCCCGGCGTCGGTCTCGATCTCTATGGTCACTTCGGGCGCGCCGCCCGCATGGGGCCGCAGCGCCGCGACGTCCTTGTCGCGCGATCCATGGGCCTTGAAAAAGACCGCCTGTATCGCATCGAAAAGGGTGGATTTGCCATGTTCGTTCGGCTCGCAGAGCACGTTCAGCCCATCGCCGATGTCGCCGATGCGCGCGGGCTCGGTAAAGCGGCGGACGTTTGAGAGCGTGATGGCGCGGATCTTCATTCCCCGGCTTCCTTCACATAGGCGTAGAGCCGCGACAGCGCCGCTTGGGCGATCTCCCGTTCCTCTTGCGGCAGGTCCTTGGATTCCGCCTCTTCCAGAAGCGTATCGGCAGCGAGGCGCAGGGCGCCGGCGCGGTCGATCTCATCCAGATCGGCACTGTCGTACTGGGTGCCGAGCGCATCGGAGCGCAGATCGAAATGGGCAAACTCGGGGCCGATGCGACGCGCCGCCTGTTGTAGTGCTGCATGTTCCGGCAGGCTGGCCCAGCCGCTGGCCGAAACGCGCAGAAGCAAGTCGCGCCGCCCCTTTTCGGGCAGCGCAGCCGCCAGTGCAGCCTCAGGGTCCTGTCCGGGATGCAGGGGCAGTTCGACCTCGCTCCAGTGGAATTTGCCGATCTCGACCTCTGTCACATCGGGGGGTGCGCCGGGGCCCGCCAGTTCCACCGCGAGGCAGAGCCCACGACGCCCATGTTTGAAGCGGTCCTGTTCCGGCGTGCCGGGGTACTGCACGCGTTCCGACACCACCCGCCTGCCATGCCAGTCCCCGAGGGCGAGGTAATCGAGCCGGGCCGAACGGTCCCGGTCCGGTGCGATCGCAGCGCCGGTATCGTCGAAATCCGTCACGCCGCCATGAGCCAAGCCGATCCGCAGGTTCCCCTCGGGCGAGGGCATGGCAGGCAACGGGTCCGTCGGATCGCTGGCGCCTGTGCGAAAGGCGACGGGGCAGGGCAGCAGCGTGGCCCCCGCTGCCAACTCAATGGGGGCGGGTTCGGTCACGGCCTGCACATTCCCGGGCGCATCTCGGCGGATCGCCTCCCACAGGGGGTCGGCGTGGTGCAGATTGTCGTGATTGCCCGGCAGCAGCCACCATGTGATGTCCTCGGCCTCTCCCATCGCGGCGAGGGCCTGCCGGATCAGCCCGGCCGAAGGCGTTGCCGTATCGAAAGTATCCCCTGCGAGCATCACATGGGCCGCACCCTGCTGGCGCGCCGTCTCTGCCAGACGGTGGAGCGCCTCATGACGCGCCTCCATCAGCCGGCCGCGGATGTTGCCGTCGGGCGGCTGCGGGATATTCGCGAACTTGCGCCCGAGATGCAGATCGGAGGCATGGATGAATCGAAAGGACATGGAAGGCTCCTTGGGGGTCCGCGCGCATCAGAAAGTATCGGGGCGGGAAAGGGAACCGCCTGCAGCTTCGCATTCAAGGATGAGGGGGATTGATGCCACTGGAATCGCGCTTTGACGTCGTCGCGGGTGCCCATGGTTCGCCGCCCGAAAAAGTCATCTGCGACGTTCGTCGCAGATACAGTAATTGGCCGTGATGGTAGTTTATAGGGATGTCTTAGTAAAACGTGACCCGTCCGGCATATCCCGCGGGAAGGGTCTGAACATGAAAGTACACTGATGAAGTTTCGGACCTCTTTACCCCTCATTGCCACTGCAGGTTTTCTTCTCGCCTCCGGGGCGGTGATCGCCGGGGACAAGACCAAACCGGAAACCGAAGAATCCAATGCGGCAGCAACGACCGCGATGGAAACCGAGAAAACTGAAACCGAAACCATGTCGGAGGAGTCGGACACCGAAACGACATCCGATGACATGCAAGCCGACATCGCGATGGGCGATGCGGAAGCCGGTGAGAAAATCTTCAAGAAAGACTGCCGCGCCTGCCACGGGCCGAAGGGCAAGGGCGTTTCGGCCTATCCGAAACTGGCGGGTCTTGAGTACGAGTACATCGTGGACCGGCTCGAACGGTATCGCGCAGGCGAGAAGTTCGGCCCCAACACGATGCTGATGGCCCCGCGCGCCAAGAATTTGTCCGACGAGGACATTCTGGACGTCGCGACCTTCATCACGACTTTGGAATGACCCCGCACCAAGACGGGGCCGGTCCAGGCCGTTACCTATAAAGCAGATCCTTTCCCGATGATCCCGTATCGGAGGGGCCGGATAAACAATTCTTCAAGGGAGGAACACATGAAGATTTCACACAGATCACTCGCTTTCGCGATGGGGATCAGTTCGATGGTGGGTGTCGTACCGGCGCTTGCCCAGAACACATCGAGCCTGAGCCACGAGGTGGTGCTCGAAGGGTTGGAAAACCCATGGGACGTTGCGCTTCGCGCTGACGGCACCATGCTTTTCACCGAAAAGTGCAAGGGCCTGTCGGTCCGTATGCCTGATGGTTCGGTAAACGCACTTTACGGCGTGGGCGAGACGGAAGGCTATGCCTCCAACGGCGATGACCTATTCTGCGAAGGTCAGGCCGGCATGATGGGCGTGGCGTTCGATCCCAACTTCGACGACAACCGCCGCATCTACGTCTATTCGACGTCGAATATGTCCGATCCGCACACCAACCGCCTTATGCGGTTCGAGGTCAACGAGGATTTCACCGGCGTATCCGGCCGGACCGACATCATCGATGACGTGCCCTACAAGATGAAGGCATCGGATCACCCCTTCGGCGGCCCCGGTGCGCATAACGGTGGCCGTGTCCGGTTCAACCCGGTTGACGGTTATCTTTATCTGACCACCGGCGACAACCACAACAGTGAGGTCCCGCAAAGCCCGACGATGATGGGGTCGAAGGTGATCCGGGTCGACACGGACGGCAATGCCGCGCCCGAGAACAACCCGCCGGAAGGTTTCGACAAGCGGACCTACACCTACGGTCACCGGAACACGCAAGGTATCACGTTCAACGCCTCCGGCACGCCGATCACGGCGGAACATGGCCCCTGGCATTCGGACGAGATCACCGTGCTTGAGAACGGCGGAAACGCGGGCTGGGATCCGCGCCCGAACATGGCTGGCCGGGGCGACTGCCCGGACGACTACTGCGGCTACAGCCCGAACCAGGCCGACGGGATGAACCGCTTCGAGCGGGCCGCATTCATGCCGATGACCGACTTCGACACCTATCCCGACGCGATGGCGCCGATCTGGAACAACAATGGTTGGTCTCAGGGCACATCCTCCGCCGACTTCCTGCGCGGCGAGGCTTGGGGCGATTGGCAGAATGCCATGGTCGTCGGTATCATGGGCATTGGCTTCGGCGGCACGCCGATCGGCCAGCGTATCGACGTGATCCAGCTGACCGAGGATGAGACCGAGGTCGTCGACGTCACGGAGATGACCCTGCCGGAAGGTATGGAGTCCGGTCGCTTCCGCTCCCTCGTCGTGGGACCGGACGGCAGCCTCTATGCCGTGGTCGATGAAGGCCTGGTCCACAAGATCACACCCTGATCTACGGACCTGTAGAATGAGGAAAACGCCGCCCCCCGGGGCGGCGTTTTTCGTTTGGGGGTGTGGTTGTAGCGTTTTGTCGGGAGGTCTTTGGCGGACCTTCGTGCGGATGAATATGCCGTGCCTGCGAGGGCCCTTAGAAGGAGGGCGGTGAGCGGACCTTCGCTGTGAACACAAGGTAGATTGGGCTGCCCAATGAAAGCGGACACTCAAAGCTGTGTTTCGGTCGTTTTCGACGTTCAAGAGCGGTGAACTTCAGCCACGTTTCCAATTTTAATGTCTTTTTGAATGCACCATGTCAGTTACCAAGGTGGCCGCAAAACAATAAACTGCAGTCAGAGCCTTGATATAAAATGCAATATCTTGAGTATGAAACGATGTGACTTACGGTGAGCTACAAGCGAGCGTTCTTAAAATCTGAGAAGAGTAGATTGTCGAACGAAAATCAGCGATAACTTTCTATGCCGGATTTTTTTACCGTCACATGCGACAAGCCCAACGACGCCAAAAACGCACGCACCCATTTGATTTTCGATGCATGTTTGGGTCCGAGTACAACTTCTTGAATTGCCTCTCTCGCAGGATCTGCAATCAGACAAGAAATAAAAGGCTTTATTGAACTATCATCAGCAAAGTATTCAATTTCCGGTAACGAAGCTCTATGACGATACCGCAAAAGCCTCCACTCACATTCCTCGTAGAAGGAGGTCGGTTTGGTATCGTAAATTCGGAAATGTAGCGGTGAAAGCACCTCCAGTAACCGTGCCATAAGATCGTGTGCATTACTGTCGATTCCTGTGAAAACCTGTTCGATATCACTCCCGGCGGAAGCCATCGTGGTCAATGCCCGCTCTCTAGGGTCAGGACCCATTGATTTCCGCTTAGGAGCGTGATTCACGGTTCGAAAACCTAGCGGTGAACATGTCTGATCTTTTCTGGCTGACGGATTCGCAGATGGCGCGTCTTGAGCCTTTCTTCCCCAAATCCCATGGCAAGCCTCGCGTCGATGACAAGCGCGTCCTGAGCGGGATTATCTTCTTCAATCGCAATGGCTTACGATGGCGAGATGCGCCGAGGGAATATGGCCCGCACAAAACGCTCTACAACCGTTGGAAGCGCTGGAGCGATA
>NZ_LWGH01000335.1:0-9124 GCF_001635395.1 Sulfitobacter sp. HI0129
AGACATTCGATCCCAACTCCGCCGCATTCCTGCGCGCCAACGGCAGCAAGCACGACACCACCATCGAGTTCAACTTCGCCGCAAGTCCGGGCAAGCAATATTTCGATCAGGTCGAAAACGTCCGGTTCCGGATCAGCGATATCGACGGCACCAGCGACGATACGAACAACTTCCAGGATATCATCACCGTCCGCGCCTATAATGAATCAGGCAATGAGGTGTTCGTAAATATCACCGCCGGCAGTGCGCTCACCGTAACCGGCAGCACGGTGCGTGGCGCTTATAACAACGTCACCCCGGGAAGCGAAGCCGGTTCCGCGCTGTTCGAAATCGCGGGCCCGGTCTCGCGTATCGAGATCGTATATGACAACGGCGGCAACACTCAGCAGGCGGTCTATTTTTCGGACGTGCAGTTTGACGCCGTGCGCGATCCGTCCAACGACGATGTCATCAGGGCCGGCGCCGGGGACGACTACGTCGATGCGGGGCTCGGCAATGACAGCGTGGATGGCGGCACCGGCAGCGATACCCTGCACGGGGGCGAGGGTCGCGATACGCTCTTCGGCGGCGCGGGCGACGACCAGATTTACGGTGGCGGCGGCGACAGCCTGTCAGGCGGCGACGGCGATGATCTTTTCCTGATCGACGGCACCAAGCTCACCGGCGAAGACATCACCATCATCGGCGGCGAAGGAGCGGAGAAGTTCGGCGACCGGCTGGACTTCAACGGCCAGTTGCTTGCCGGTTCGATCGTCTATTCGGATACCGACCCCGGCACGGGCCGTTCGGGTACCGCTACCCTGAAGGACGGCTCGACCGTACGCTTTTCGGAGATCGAATCGGTTGTCTGCTTCACCTCCGGCGCATTGATCGACACGCCGCGCGGGCCCCGCCGGGTCCAAGACCTGCGCCCCGGCGACATGGTCATCACCCGCGACGCGGGCCCGCAGATGATCCGCTGGGCAGGGCAGCGTGAGGTGACAGGCACCGCGCAGCTTGCCCCCATCGTCTTCGAGCCGGGCAGCATCGGCAACGCCAGCCGCATCGCGGTCTCACCGCAGCACCGTATGCTCATCGACGATTACCGCGCCCAGCTTTACTTCGGTGAGGACGAGGTGCTGGTGGCCGCCGCACATCTCGTCAACGGGCGCGATATCCATCAGGTTTCGCGCCCTCAGGTCTGCTATCACCACATCATGTTCGACACGCATCAGGTCCTGCGCGCGGATGGCGTCTGGTCTGAAAGCTATCAGCCGGGCAGCTACAGCCTTGGCGGGCTGGAGGACCGCGCCCGGGAGGAGCTTTTCACCGTTTTCCCCGAGTTGCGCGCCAACCCGGTGGCATATGGCCGCTGCGCCCGCCCCAGCGTTTCCCGCGCCCAGGCCACATTGCTCGCGGCCTGAGCGCCGCCACCCGCCGCAAGGTCAGGCAGGACAGGGCAGGGGCCTTGGCGCTATGATAGCGCCATGACGCGTCTCAAGATCATGTTTTCGCATACCGCCGTATCCGTGATGGCGGCGATTTTCGCCGTGGCCTCGGGCGCATTGCTGATGGCGGGGCCGGCATGGGTCTGGTTGCTGGTGCCGCTGGGGATCGCGGCGCAGATGCTGAACGAATACAACCTGCACCGGTTCATCTTTCATCTGCCGCCCCCCCGCCGCCAATGGGCGTTCGACCTGCTCTACCGCGCGCATTACGGCCACCACGATTTTCCCACGAACCATGGCCTCTTCTTCGTGCCGATCTGGGTGGCACTGCCGGTGCTTGGCCTGAACTTCACACTGCTCTGGGCGGCGCTGGCGCTTCTGGGCGTGGGCTCGGCGGTCTGGATTGCCGTCGCGGTCGTCGCGGTGGGCGGGATCGGTACCTTTCTGGTCTATGAGTGGTTCCACATGAGCGCGCATCTCACCGTCCCGAAAACGGCGGTGGAGCGCCATGTGACCCGCCTGCACAACCAGCATCATTTCCGGGATTTTTCCCGCTGGTTTCATGTCTCCCCGGGGGGGCAGATCATCGACCGGGCCATGGGGACGAGCATCGACACGGAAGACCTCAAGGCGCGGCAGCGCATCGCGTTCATCCGCACGCTGGGCATGCGGCCCGATGATCCACGCCTCGTCTCGGCACGGCGCAGGTTCGCGGGGGAGTATGGGCTGTCGGAGGCGGAAATCGCGCAAGCCGCCCGCTGTTGACGCAGCGGAAAGCCACATGACCTTACCGGGTCAAGCGGCTGTTAAACCGGGCTAAAAACCGCCCACGACACGGTTTTCCACATGTTTGTACACACTATTCCCGGCTGGGTAGCATAACGCCGCTGAGCGGGTTCAAAATTCCTGATCGTTACCCTGCTGCCAAGGCTTCACGAGGTTGCCGAAGCGCGTGAAGCGGCCTTCGAAGCTGAGGTCGACGGTGCCGATGGGGCCATGACGCTGTTTGCCGATCACGACTTCGGCCCGGCCATGCAGGCGCTCCATCTCTTCCTGCCAGATCGCCATCTTGTCGAGCTCATGATCGCCCGGTTTTTCCCGCTCCTTGTAGTACTCTTCGCGGTAGACGAACATCACCACGTCGGCGTCCTGTTCGATCGAGCCGGATTCACGCAGGTCCGACAGCTGCGGGCGCTTGTCTTCGCGGTTTTCGACCTGACGGCTGAGCTGCGACAGGGCAATTACCGGAATATCCAGTTCCTTCGCGATCGCTTTCAGGCCCATCGTGATCTCAGAGATCTCGTTGACCCGGTTCTCGCTCTTGCCGGTGCCCCGGACGAGCTGGAGATAGTCGACGATCAACACGTCAAGACCATGCGTCCGCTTCAGCCGCCGCGCGCGGGCGGCAAGCTGGCTGATGGGTAGGGCGGGCGTGTCGTCAATGAAGAGCGGGCAGGCTTCGAGCGCCTTCGCGGCATCGACAAAGCGGCGGAATTCGGCTTCGGTCATGTCACCTGACCGGATTTGCTGGCTGGGGATCTCCGCCGCTTCCGACAGGATCCGCGCGGCAAGCTGTTCGGCGCTCATTTCCAGCGAATAGAAACCGACAACACCCCCGTCGACCGCGCCTTCGCTGCCGTCGGGAAGCTGGCCGCGCTTGTAGGCCTTGGCGACGTTGAACGCGATGTTCGTCGCAAGAGAGGTCTTGCCCATGGAAGGACGACCGGCAAGGATCAGAAGGTCCGACCGGTGCAGCCCGCCCAGCTTCTTGTCCATGTCAATGAGCCCGGTGGAGACGCCCGAAAGCCCGCCATCGCGTTGATAGGCCGCATTGGCTACATTAACAGCATCGGTTACAGCCTTGAGAAAGCTTTGAAAACCGCTTTCAACCTGTCCCTGTTCAGCCAGCTTGTAAAGCTGCTGTTCGGCCTCCACGATCTGTTCCCGCGGCTCGGAGGAGACATCGACCGTTGCCGCCTTGGCAGAGATATCCCGGCCAAGCTGGATGAGATCCCGGCGCACGGCGAGGTCATAGATCATCTGCGCGTAGTCGCGCACCGCAAAGGCTGAGATCGCGGCACCCGCCAACCGGGCGAGATATGCCGGACCGCCCAATTCCTTTAGGCCCTCATCATCTTCCATGAAGGCCTTGAGCGTGACGGGCGAGGCCAGATTGTTCTTGGCGATCCGTTGGCTCGCGATATCGAAGATCCGCGCATGCACGGGATCGTAGAAATGCCGGGCCGAGATGATGGAGGCCACGCGGTCGTAGATGTCGTTGTTCGTCAGGATCGCACCGAGCAGCTGCTGCTCCGCCTCGATCGAATGCGGCATCGTTTCGGATGCCTGAATCTCCAGCTGGTTCGCGTTCAGCGACGTGATCTCGTTCATTGCTGCTGCCCTCGTCTCTGCCGCCGTTGTCTTACCCACGGGGCGCGCCTGGCGCAAATTGTATGTTTATGTGGATAAAAGCACAGCACCTATGAGCCTACCACATTTCGCGTGTGCAGGCAAAATGCAGGCCAGATAAGGTATCGAGGTCTTAACGCTTGTGGGCTTCCTGCCACTCTCGTGGGGCATTCAGAAAAGATTCAACTTCGTTCAGCGTGGCAGGGTCAAAGGCCGTCTGGGCCCGCGCTTCGGTAAGCACATCCCACCAGGTGCAGAGCGCATGCAGGCTGACACCGTGATCCCCCAGCGTTTTTTCCGTTTCGGGGAAAATGCCGTAGTGGAAGATAACGGCGGTATGCGCACACTGCGCGCCGGTTTCCCGAATCGCATCGACGAAAGACAGTTTGGATCCGCCGTCGGTGGTCAGATCCTCGACGAGCAGGACGCGCTGGCCTTCGTGCATGGCACCTTCGATCCGCGCGTTCCGGCCATAGCCCTTGGGCTTCTTGCGCACATAGGACATGGGCAGGGCCATCCGTTCGGCCACGAAGGCGGCAAAGGGAATGCCCGCGGTTTCCCCCCCGGCGATATTGTCAAAGGCTTCGAAGCCTGCGTCCCGCATCACGGTGACCGTCAGAAAGTCCATCAGCGTGCTGCGGATGCGCGGGTAGGAGATCAGCTTGCGGCAGTCGATATAGGTGGGCGAGGGCAGGCCCGAGGCCAGCGTGAACGGCTCATCCGCGTTGAAGTGAACTGCCTTGATTTCCAGCAGCATACGGGCCGTCATGCGGGCCATTTCGCGGGCATCGGGAAAGCTGGAAGGGATCATCGTGGTTTCCTTGGGGCAGGGTCAGGCGACGGACCAGTGGAGAGGCATGCCGGGGTCGAACACCGTCACGGGGCCGTCCGGTGTTTCCACCTGTGAGGGATGGCTCGGCGGCGTGCGTTTCAGCGTCACACTCGCCTCGTTCACGGGCAGGTCGTAAAAAGCCGGTCCATGGCGGGAGGTGAAGCCTTCCAGCCTGTCGAGCGCATTTTCCTGTTCGAACACCTCGGCCAGTATCGAAAGCGTATTGGGCGCGGTGAAGCACCCCGCGCAGCCGCAGGGCTGCAGCTTTGCCGGATCGGTATGCGGCGCGCTGTCGGTGCCAAGGAAGAACCGCGCGTCGCCCGAGGTCGCCGCCCCGCGCAGGGCCAGCCGGTGGCTTTCGCGTTTGGCAACCGGTAGGCAGTAGTAATGCGGCCGGATCCCCCCGGCGAGGATGTGGTTCCGGTTGATCACGAGGTGATGTGTCGTGATCGTCGCGGCCAGATCGCTGTCTTGCCCGCGCACATACTCCACCGCGTCTGAGGTGGTGATATGTTCCATCACCACGCGCAATCCGCGATGCCGCTGGCGGATCGGTTCCAGCACACGGTCGATGAACACCGCCTCCCGGTCGAAGATATCGACATCGCCATCCACGACCTCACCATGGGTGCAGAGCGGCAGACCGATCTCCGCCATCCGGTCCAGCACCGGGGCGACCTTGTCGAAATTCTTAACCCCGCTGGCCGAATTGGTGGTGGCCCCGGCGGGGTAGAGCTTTACCGCCGTGATCAGACCATCGCCATGGGCTGCGGCCACATCGTCGGGATCGGTGTCTTCGGTGAGGTAAAGCGTCATGAGCGGGGTGAAATCCGCGCCCTCTGGCAGGGCCGCCAGGATACGGTCGCGATAGGCCCGGGCGTTGTCGCCCGTCACCACGGGCGGCACGAGGTTCGGCATCACGATGGCGCGGGCGAAATGGGCGGCTGAATGGGGCAGAACAGCCTGCAGCATGGCGCCGTCCCGCAGGTGCAGGTGCCAGTCGTCGGGGCGGCGGATCGTCAGGGTCTCGGTCATGCGGGCGGGCTAGCACGTCGCCCGGCTCAGGGCTAGCCGTCTTCTGCGGTGCGCCGCTGTTCCGTGGGGGCCATCCGGTTCTTCAACTCGTTGAGCTTGCGGGCGAAGCGCGGCGCGCGCATCCGTGTCGTTACATTGGTACACAGCGACCAGAGCAGCCGGTCGCGCCCGCCCCGGTCCAGCGCCGCCATCAGGTTGCGCAGATAGGGGGGATATTCGCGCCGCGCCCGGTAAAGCTGGGCGAACTTATGGGTATCCAGCGTGCCTTCGACCGCGTTGCCCAGCAGGTCGGACAGCCATTCCATTTCCAGCAGGTCGGTCTGGATCGCGTCCCCCATGCGGGGCAAGCGCAGCTTGGTCACATTGGGTCGGGTAAAGAGTGCTGCATGCATCGCATCGAGCCGCTCATAGGGGTCATAAAGCACGAAGGCGCTTTCCGCCGCGTCGAGCATATCCGGCGCATAGCCGTAGCGCGACGTGAAATCGGTGCGGCGCATATCCGTAAACCGGTCATCCCATTCGGTCACCCGTGGATCGAGCGTCGCCTGCGGCTGGATGACCACCACGGTGGCACCGGGTGACGCGACCGAGAAAGCCGCCGCGGCATAGCCGCAGGGCCCCGCACCGTAGAAGATCACCTTGTCGAAGCCGTCAAAGAAGCCGTCATCGATCAGCCGGTCGGTGTAGCGGTAGACGGATTGCTGGCGGAACCATGTATCGCCATCGGACACGAAGCACAGATGCGACCAGCCGTGGTCGCGCACCATTTCCCATCCCAGCGGCTGGGCCCGTTCGGAAAGCGCATGCATCCCCTGCATCGTCTCGAAGGTGACGAGCAGGACGGATGATCCTTCCACGAAGGCGGCGAAGTGGCGGGGGCCGAGGTTCTGGTGAAAGCCCGCGTCTTCGGTGATGTCCCGAATGGTGTCCATCCAGTCGCTGCGGGGCAGATCGACCAGCGATGTTTCGATCGTCGGCGTTCCAGATACCATTGCCGCTTCCTCACATAGCTACCTCCGCGCTTGGGCGCGCGGTTCGCCTTCCGAAGTATTTGCGTAATACGGCGAGAATGGGGACAAATCTGGTGAAATTCTAGCTATTCATCTTCGGCGCGACGAGAGCGCCGGGCATAGGCTGACATGAACTGTGCCGCCGCCAATGGCACCGGGCGGGTCGGCCCGGCCAGCAACAACCGGCCGAAGAGCGCGCGAAAGGGTTCCTGCAACATCAACTCATCAAAGCGGGATTTGCGCCATGCCACGGCGGCTTCATGCAGGCGCGCGACCTCCGGATCGGCCTTCAACGCCGCGAGGTTTGCGCGCATCGCGGGGGAAAGGCCTGTAATGGTGTCGTCAACGTCGGTGTTGAAATTGCGCTCGATCCAATAGTCCGCATCCAGCATGTCATCGGAATGTACGGCGCGCCCCCGGTCTGCCTTCAGCACATAGGATTCCACCGCGCCCAGCGGATAATGATTGATCTGCGCAAGCCCGTAGTTGTCGCGACCATAGGTGGAAAAGATGCGCTTGGTGCGAAAGAAGTCGGGCAGGGCGCGCCCGTGCCCGTCGTACCAGCGGGCAGTGTCCAGCGCATCGCAGTCCGGATCGCGGGGCCGGTGGACACCGGGTTTGCGATAGGTCCCGTCATTGCGGTAGAGCGTTTTGAACATCGCCGCGCGCCATGGCCAGTAAAGCACCTTCGGGGCGCAGCGGGTAAAGGTTTCGGTGACCGGCGCATCGGCATAGCGCACCTTGCCCGCCGATCCGAAAAGCCGCCACGTCAGGGTGATCGCCGTCGCCTCCGGCAGCGCTGCCAGCAGGGCGGGCAGCGTTCTGTCCCCCACATGAATATTGACGAATTCATCGACGTCGAGCGGCAGGATCCAGTCGGCTTGCTGCAGGAGAACCGTCTTTGCCGCGGCCTTCAGCGCGGTGAACTGGATGCCGCCCTTGTCATAAGGCCCGTCGTTGCGCAGATGAACGAGATGGCCGAGTGCTGCGAGCCGGTCCAGCAGCGCATCTGTCCCGTCCGTGCAATCATTTGAGAATACGAGGAAATCGGTAAACCCCACCGCCTGATGGTGGGCCAGCCATTCCAGCAGGAACGCCGCTTCGTTGCGGACGGTCAGAATGGCGAGGGCGCGCATTCAGCGGACCGGCCATTTCCTGCGGAAGCAGACCACCTTGCCGTGCGAACCGCGCGACCAATAGGCCATGCCCGCCGAAATGAAGGCCGAAAAGACCGCGTTCACCCCTTCGGGACCGATCCACTGGGGGTGCAGTTCGATCATCGCGGCGCGCAGGTTCGACAGGTCCATCGCGGGGATCAGGTCGGCCTCTCCCCCCTCGATATCGCAGACGAGCACGGTGGGCTTCACCTCCTTGAAGACGGTCTTGGCATTCCGCATTTCCACCTGCTCTATCGAGATCACGTTCGTCCCCTCGATGGGGGCCAGCGACGAGACGATGAACCTTTCGCGCACGTAGAAATCCGCCTTGCCCTTGCGTGGCCCGAGGATCGCGTGATGCAGGGTGACGTTCTCCACCTCGTTCGCGGCATGGACCGAGCGGATGTAGGGGATCAGTTGGGGGTTGGCCTCGAATGTGTGGACATGGGCGGGCTTGGTCTTCGTGGCGATGAGGGTGGACATATAGTCCAGCCTGGCCCCCAGTTCGACGACCACGTCATCCTCGATGATCAGCTTTTGTGCCGCTGCCGCTTCCCGCGCTTCATAGCTGCCCTTGCGCAATGCACCGCGCACATTGCCGGTGATGAACGGCTTCTGCTTGGGAAACTTTATGCCGTTCGAGACGATGAAGTCGGATTTCGCCTGCGCTTGCTGCGGTGCCTGCGGGGATTGAACCTCTTCCATGCTCATGTCTCCAGATCCAGCGCGAGTGCATAGGCCACGCGCTCCGTTTCATTGAGGTCGACGGCAAGCGCCTGTGTGTAGAGTTCGTGAAACTCGGGCTTGGCGCGCAATTCGCGGGCCTTGGCCCGGTGCCATTCCATCCCGTGCCGGTGCCAGCGCGCCAGTTCCGGGTCCGCGAGCAGCCGGTCGTATTCCGCGCGCAGGCGCGGGACGTTTCGCTTGATCGTCACATCGCGGTAGTCGCACCAATCCATCCGGATCCAGTAGTTGAGCCCGATGGAACGATCCACGTGCAGCGCGCGCCCCCTCTGCCGCTTGATCAGGAAAGATTCGGCAGATCGCAGCGCGTAGTGATTGAGTTGCAAAAGATCGTAGCCGATGCTCTTCTTCGATGACCGCCAGCCCTTCTGCGCCACGGCCTTCGTGATGTCCTTGCCCGAACCGTTGACCCATTTGACCCGGTCCGCGAAATCCTCCCGCAGCTTGTTGGGCCGGTGGCAGGAAATCTTTTCATAGGCCCCGATGTTGCGGAACATCGTCTTGAACCCC
>NZ_LWGH01000336.1:0-9381 GCF_001635395.1 Sulfitobacter sp. HI0129
ACGTCCTTGTGGCTGGCCAGTGCGGCGCCCGCCTCGGTCCCGCCGGGCAGCACGCTGAAGACACCGGCGGGCAGCAGACCGTCCACAAGTTCCGCGAGCCGCAGCGCCGAGAGCGGCGCCTGTACCGGCGGCTTGATGATGACCGCGTTGCCCGCGGCCAGCGGCGCAGCCATCTTGCCGCCACAGAACATGAACGGGTGGTTGAAGGCGAGGATGCGGGCGACGACGCCCATCGGCTCGCGCAGGGTCAAGTTCACCCGGTTGGGGCCCATCGGGATGGTGTCGCCCTTCATCTCGGTCACGAGGCCCGCGAAGAACTCCATCTGCGTCGCGGCGATGGTCGCGTCGCCGCGCATCTCGGTATAGGGGTTGCCGCAATTTGCCGCGTCGATCATAGCCAGTTCGTCGCCATTCGCGCGTAGCAGGCGGGCGATTTCCTTGAGGATGCGCGCCCGCTCCAACGGCGCCACGTCGCGCCATTCCAAGAACCCCGCCTGCGCGGCGGCTACGGCGGCATCAACGTCATCGGCACCCGCATCGGCGACGCTGGCCAGCACAGCGCCGGTGCCGGGGTTCAGCGTGTCGGCACGACGGCCCGACAGCGGCGCGTGCCAGGCGCCGCCGTGGTAAAGGTCGGTCCGGGCGGGGAGAACCTGCTGCGGAGCGGGCGGGGTTTCATGCGGCATGGCCGGTCCCTCTGTCTGTCTTGGATTGAAAGGGGCGGCTCAGGCGTCCGACAGCAGTGCCAACAGGCGCTGGCCGGTCATCACTTCGCGCATGGGCAGCTTGGCGGCGGTGGCGTCGAGCTCGGTGTCGTAGCTCAGGCCCCGCCCATCCCAGAACCACCAGTAAACGATGTTGCCCTGCTTGTCGCGGATGGGCGTGCGGAAGGTCGGAAAGTCGCGATGCTCCTCGGGGATCTCGGCTTGCCCAAGGTTGGTGTAGGACGCGCCCGCGCGCTCCAGCGCGGTTTGCAGCGGGATCATCGCCACGAATTCCGTGGGTCCCCCCGCCAAGGCGGTCGCATCGCCCGCACCGCCTTCGTGCAGGCCCTTGATGGCGCGCACCACGGGCGGATAGCTCGCATGCAGATGGGTCAGTTGCACATGGGCCTTGCGGCCCGAGACGTCGATCTCGATCACGTCGCCGGGTTTGAAGTCGGTCATGGTATCCTCCTCACAGGCTGTAAGCTTCGTGCGTTGCCGGATGGAACAGTTCGTCGACCGCGACGCGGCGCGGCGACAGGCCCTGTGCGTGGTGATAGGACAGGAAACGGTCCAGCACGTGCTCGTTACCGGGCAGGCCGTAAGTCCAAGGGTCCGTCCCCATCAGGGCCTGCGCGCGGTTTAGGTTGTCTTCGACAAAGGGCATAGTGACCTTGGTGGCCGAGGTGTCCTGTAACGCCTCCTGCGCCAGCGCCTTGGCTTGCGAAAACCCTTTAAGCAGCGCGCCGGGCAGCCAGGGATGCGCGTCGGCGATGGACCGGCGGATGCCGAGCACGTGCATGATCGGAAAAATCTTCGTGCGGGAATAGAAATTTTCGGCCGCGCCCACGCTGTCGGAAAACAGCCGCCCCACATGCGGGTGCCCTTCGGCGAAACAGCGCGGCCAGCGCGGGCCGATGAAGCCGTCGATCTCGCCATCGGCCAACATCTGGTTCAGCGTCGCGCCCTCGGGCGCGGCGACGACCTCGACATCCGACGGCAGGTCGACCTTGATCTTCTCGGGGCGGCCGGGCGTGTCCATGCCGCCGCGCACCCAAGTCACGTCTGACGGTTTCACGCCGAAATCCTCCTCAAGGATGCCGCGCACCCAGACATTGGCCGACAGCTGATATTCGGCGATGCCGATGCGCTTGCCCTTCAGGTCCTCTGGCCGGTCGATCCTCTTGTCGGTGCGGATATAGACCGAGGTGTGGCGAAACGCGCGACTCAGGAACACCGGGATCGCCACGTAATGCGCGTCGCCCCGCGCGACCGAGATCGAATAGGACGACAGCGACAGTTCCGATACGTCGAAGGCCTGGTGCCGGAAGGCGCGAAAGAACATCTCTTCGGGCGACAGCAGCATCGGGATGGGATCGACGCCGTCGATCTTCACGCGGCCGTCGACGATGGCGCGGGTGCGGTCGTAATTGCCCATGGCAATCGAAAGGGAAATGTCGGTCAAGTCTGGGTCTCCTCGGTATCGATTCCGCATTGGCGGGTCAGGGTGACAGGTTGGCGCTGGTCGGCCGATGTCAGGATCGCGTGGCACACTTCAAGACTGGCACGGCCCCACCGCGCGGTCTGGGCGGGGGCGCGGCCTTCGCGCACCGCATCTACGAGCGCGTCAATGACGGGCTTGCGCGGCGCGGGGTCCAGCGGCGCCTTGATGAAGCTGCGCGCGTCGTCGCCGAACAACTCGACGCCGCCGGGCGACAGGCGCAAGTCGGCCCGGTCGCAGCTGATGATGATCGGCCCGAAATGCTCGTTCGCGTCGGGCACAGGCGGCTCGGCCCCCTCGCCATAGGTGCGGGTCTGTTTCAGCCGCGCCTCGGCGCCCGGATCCAGATCGCGCAAGGCGCGCCGCGCGGCGCCATACTTGGTCGGGTCCTTGCGCCCGCCCAGCTCCGCCACGTCATCCATCCAGATGTCGCTGTCGAAATGCGCGTAACCCGAATAGGTCAGGCTGGCGAAGGCGCCGCCCTCGAAATCCAGTATCGCGGTGTAGGCGCCCTCGGTCGGTCGCGCGGGGTCCCACGCGCCGGTCATGGCATAGACGCTGCGCGCCCGCCCGCCGCACAGCAGCCGCACGATGTCGATCTGGTGCACCCCCTGGCTGAACAGCACGCCGCCGCCTTCCTCGGTGCGCAATTCCTCGGGGCGGCGCGGACGGTAGAGGAAATCGGTATAGTTGAACGCCTGAACCATCCGGACGTGGCCGTGATCGCCCGACGCGATCATCCGACGCGCGAGCGCCACCGGCGGGTCGAAACTGTGGCTCGGCCCGACGATCAGATGCACTCCTGCGGCCTCCACGGCGGCCACCATGCGGTCGGCGTCCTTCATCGTCACGGCCAGCGGCTTGTCGACGAGGATGTGTTTGCCGCCGGCCGCCACGGCCGCGACGTGATCGCCATGCATCTGGTGCGGCGTAGCGATATAGACGGCCTCCAGCTCAGGGTCCGCGGCCAGCTCCTCGATCGTTGCATATCCGCGCCCGCCGAACTCGGCCACGAAGGCGTCGCGGCTTTCGGCGCGGGGGGCCGCGGCCGCCACCAGCCGCACGCGATCGTCGTTGCGAAAGGTGGGCAGCATCAGCATGAAGGCCCGGCCTAGCCCGACGACGCCAAGGCGCACCGGCTCAGAGGTCAAGAACCAGCTCCTCGCCACCCTTGGACCGGGACACGCAAATCATGATCGTGCCGTCCTTTTCGTGGTCCATCAGCACCATGTCGCGGTGATCGACCTCGCCCGCGATGAGCTTTGTCTTGCAGGTGCCGCAGGTCCCGCTTTCGCAAGAGCTGACCGTGGGCACGCCCGCGTCGCGGATCGCCTCAAGGATGGACCGGTCCTCGGGCACGGTCACGGTCTTGCCGGTCTTCGCGAGCTTCACGTCGAAGGCCACGTCGTCGGCGCGCACAACCTCGACGGGCTTGAAATCCTCGAAGATCACTCGTCCTTCGGGCCAGTGGCCGGAAATTGCCTCAATTTCTTCAAGCATCGGCGCGGGGCCGCAGCAATAGACCTTCATATTCTTCGGCACTTCGAACTCGTCCCAGAAATCGAACACCTCATCGGGGTCGCCCCCATCGTGGTGAATGGTCAGATTGTCGCCGAACAGTTCGGTCATCTCCTGCAGATATGCCGTGTCCCCGGCGGTGCGGGTGCAGTAGATCACGCGATACGGCTTGCCCTCGCGCGCCAGATGTTGGCCCATGGCATAGATCGGTGTCACGCCGATGCCGCCCGCGATCAGCAGGTAATCGTCGGCCTCGGTCAACTCGAAGGTATTCTCCGGCGGGCTAACTCGCATCTCGGTGCCCTCGGTAGCCCCGTCATGCATAGACGCCGACCCGCCGCGCGAGTTGGCCTCGTGCTTCACGGCGATGACGTATTGCTTGGGCGCATCGCCGTCGTTGACCAGCGAATAGCGGCGCATGGCGCCCGACGGCGTCTCGATGGTCAGGTGTGCGCCGGGGGTGAAGCCCGGCAGTTCGCCGCCGTCCACCGGCTCCAGCGTGAATTCGCAGATGTGTTCGGTCAGGGCGCGACGGGCCGCAACCTTCATGTTCAGATCGTCCATGCAATCCCCTCTGGCTCCTCCGGAACCCGCACGCGATGGCCGGGTTGGGTGTGTTGCGTCGGTAATACTTAGGTATCTAAGTTTTTGTCAAGCCCAGGCAAGATCATATCTTCGCAAGGCTTTTCATCCCTGAGCGGCGCGCTAGAACTCGGACCGATCCAAACCGGCAGCACGAAGGGTATCAGGGCGTTGCAGATGAAATGACTTGGGCGGGACGGCCCCGAGGTCTCGAAATTCGGAATCGGGGCAATGTCTTTCGCAGGTGCTTACGGCGATGCCACGGTCGAGCAATGCCACGCTGTCTTCGACGCTTGCGACGCGGCGGGCGTCACGCACTGGTCACACGATTTCCCCAGTCATCGCGGCCGCGCTGTGCATCAAGCCCCGCGGAAAGCTCACCCCGGATCAGGTGCGAAAAGTCGACGCGCTCAAGGCCGGTTCTCCCGCCTTCGCAACGATGCGCAGCCTCGCCATGCGGTTCCACGGTATCCTGCGCAGCAGGGTGGCAGACTCACTGCCTGCGTGGATCGACGACGCGATTGAAACCGACTTGGCGCCAATCGTGCGCTTTGCCCGCACCTTGAACCGGGACTACGATTCCGTGAAAAACGCCATCGAGATGTCCTGGAGCAACAGCCAGGCGGAAGGTCAGATCAATCGCCTGAAGACCCTCAAACGCGCCATGTATGGCCGAGCCAGTCCAGAATTGTTGCGGGCGAGAATGCTACCGTTCCGCCACACAAATTGAGGCAGAGTCTTTATAGGTGAGACACGGCGCGCTGAGCGGCATTTCTTGCCTTTAATTATGAGGTTCCGCCTCCGGAGGTAGAGCCATTCTCCGGCTTCGCTCCGCGATCCGACCAATCGTGGCGAGGAGTCGGGGCTCCTTTTCGTAGGTTCAAAGCAGGGCGGCATACGCGAAGTCATCGATACCCGTGCTGAACATTGCTGCCCTGAGCAGTGAACGAGCCTGGACAAACGCGAGGACGGCGAGGCAGAACAGCCTCACTTCTGGTCTCGGACTCTGAAGCGCGTGCACCGGTTCACCGCGGACAGCGCGGAGCGCCATCGCGAAGGTAACCGCCCGCATGGCCCGACGAAGGTGCATGGAGCGGTCGGATTTGATAGCTGGCTCGAGCAACCCTGCCCCGCTCCGCGCGCTGCGCAGCAGCTCTTCAGGTACAGGCGGATCATCGGATTTGGTGAGGATGGGACGAAGTCTTGTCCCGTAACTTGCAGTCGAACGCCCAAGACTGCCGCTAATACTTCAGCGCGAGGCCGCTTCGGGAATAGTTGGGGTCGCAACCCACAGCATCGCGCCGCGATTTGCATAGGTTTGCAATCCCGCGTTCTCATCGCCCGCGCCGAAACTGGCTCTGCAATCGGTCGAGCACGTCCACACCCATCTGTATCAGCAGAGCCAGAATATCGAGCGGTACCCAGTTCTCGCGGATCAGCCCCTCATGATGGAGGTAGAAATCCATCACACGCATGGTGACGGGCTTCCCGGTGGCGCCGACGCCAAGGAAATCCGGCCCGGTGTGCAGGGCAAAGACGCTGGGCCAGCCGCCGGTCACGGAATAGGCGCCGTCACCGACTCGGATATAATGTCCGCCGCCGTAGCGCGCCTTCTGGTCTGCGATCTGTTCCCACTGCCCGCCTCCCTTGCGACCAGGAAAGGCGCGCCGAAAGGGCAATTGGTGATAATCGACGAATCCCTGAAGTCCCCGGGTCGTGCCGATACCCGAGGGACCGTACCACATCATCTTGGAATGCCAGTGATCCTTCTGAGGCATGGTCAGCAGGCCCTCACGCCCGGCATCTCCGAAATCATTATAAGCGGCTAATGTGCTGTGCATGGCAAGGGTCTGTGCAATGCTGGCAGCACCTTGAGCCGGGTCTTGCGGGGTCAGCAGCAGCCCGTCGGCCGTAATCGGGCCGGGCCACATGCCTTCGGTCCCCAGGCTGGGCGCAATCGGCCAGAAGCCCGCCTGCCGGATCACGTCGAGCACGTCCCAGAGACAGTTGGTCTGTATGATTCGCCCATCGCGCACCTCATGCACCTCTCCGTACCGAAGATAGACCGGACGCCCGGTGGCGGGTATGGTCAGCCAATCCTCGCGGAAGGTGCCGCAGTAGTGGCCCATCATCGCCACGTAGTCGCGGCCCTCGTAACGCCCACCCATGACGATCAGGTCGCGTCGCTCCAGATCGGGGAATGACGCCATCAGCGGCCCGTAAAGCGAGGTTGCGAGAAACTCCAACCCCTTGCCTTCATTGATCGGATGCGCGGCGCGAACCTCGACCTCGGGGTGATACAGAGCCTCCGCCTGCGCGCCCAGCCTATCGGGCCCGGCGTCGCAAAGTGCTGCAAGGCCGATGTGAAACCTAGCCTTCAATGCGGTGATGTCTTCGGTCATGTCGATCTCCTTCACGGCGCATTCTGCCGCCGGAAAGAAAATATTGCAAACGTATTCATTTGCTAGTATGATGCTCCTCAAGCTTGGCGTCGCCTCGGGTGCGCAAAGCGGAAAACCACGTGACGTTGCCCCGGCGGGAGGCTGGAAGGCGCGCGAACTTCTGACGGGAGAGATCGGAATGAATTTCAGGATCAAGGCATCGGTCGCGGCTGCCGCGTTGATTGCATCGGCTGGCGGCGCATGGGCTGATTGCGGCATCGAAAGCGGCTCGGTCCGCATCTTGTCGAACGACTTTCCGGCGCTGTCCGCAGTGAACGACCGCGCCGCCGAATGTGCGACGAACAGTGTCGAGGTCACCGCCAACCAGACCACCGAGCACCGCAACATCCAGGTGCCGGCCCTCAGCGCCGACCCGGCCACCTATACGGTTGCCGTGGTTGCGACCAGCTCGATCGTTCCGCTGCTGTCCGACGACCTGATCCGCCCGCTCGACGTTTATATCGAGAAATGGGGCGACCAGCTTCTCGACAGCCAGAAGATCGTCGTCGGAGGCAAGACCATGGCAATTGCCTTCATGGCGAACGCGCAGCATCTCTACTATCGCGACGACGTGCTGAAGGAACACGGTATCGAGGTGCCCGGCACCTATGACGAACTGTTCGCCGCCGCCGACAAGCTGCAACAGGAAGGTTGGGAGTATCCCCTGTCATCGAACTTCATGCCTGGCTGGAACCTCGCGGCGGAGTTCATCAACCTCTATCTCGGCACCGGCGGCCAATTCTTCGAGCCCGGTTCGGCCGAGCTTGCCATCGACAACGAGGACGGCATCACCGTGCTCGAGACGATGAAGAAGATGACCGAGTACATGAGCCCCGACTACGTAACCTATGACAGCAACGCGCAGACCCCGATCTGGGAAGCGGGCGAAGTCGCGCTGTCGGTCGCCTGGGGCTCGCGCGCGGCCAACTACATCGGCGAGGAGGCACCTGATCAGGAGATTGCCGCCAGCACTGCCTTTGCCGCGGCGCCGACGCTGGGTGACAGCACAACGCCCACGGCCGCCTTGTGGTGGGACGGGTTCACCATCGCCAAGAACATCTCGGACGAGGATGCTGAAGCCTCGTTCCGCGCGATGATGCACGGTATCGCGCCCGAAGTGCTCGAGGGCAACATGGACAAGGCGGTCTGGCTGATCGAGGGGTTCGAGCCCACCCGGGCCGCCGACGGTGTCATTGCCAACCTTCAAGGCAAGGCCAAGCCTTACCCGATGTTGCCCTACATGGGCCTGCTGCACGTGGCGCTCGGCGACAACCTGTCTGAATTCCTGCAAGGCAGCGAAAGCGCCGAGCAGGCGCTGGCCGACGTCAAGGCGGCCTATACGACAGCGGCCACAGAGGCCGGGTTCCTGAACTAAGAAACCACCTGAGAGAGGCCGCCGCGCGGCGGCCTCGCATCTTCCGCGACGACGGATGACCTCGTGCCGGAGTTCGGCACGGCAAGGGGAAAGCCATGCCACACAAGACCTTCATGGCCTTTATCTGGCCCTCGCTTCTGGCAATGGTTCTGTTCATCGCGCTGCCGATCATCTCGGTCGGGTATCAGTCGCTTTACATCGAGCATGAGCAGATCCTGATCGAGTCCGAGACCTGCGGCCCCTTCGGCTGCGACACCGAAGTCAGCGTCGACGCCCAAGCCATGGCGCAGCTACGCGAAGAACAGCCCGCCGGGCGGTTCAACGGCGTGGCCACCTATACCAACGTTAGCCATCTTGCCTTTGACGAGATCGGAGAGATCTTCGCTACCAGCGAGAACTTCGGCGAGATCCGCAACAGGATCATGAACCTGCCGTTCTACAAGGCGCTGACCTTCACCCTGGCCTATACCTTCATCGTGACGCCGCTGGTAATCCTCCTCGGCTTCATCATCGCCGTGGTGGTCAATTCGATACCGAAGTTCCTCAAGGGGCCGGTGATCTTCTTTTCCCTGCTGCCGATGTTGGTGACGCCCCTCGTCGGCTCGCTGGTCCTTTACTGGATGATCGACAGCCGCGGCATTATCGGGGCCGGGTTGCAGGCGCTCTTTGGTGATCCGTCACTGTCGCTCAAGGCTTCTCCGGTGCTGACCTGGATCACGCTTTTCGTTTACGGCGTCTGGCACTCCGCGCCCTTTGCCTTCGTCGTCTTCTACGCCGGGCTTCAGACCGTGCCGCAGGACACCATCGAAAGCGCCATGGTCGACGGCGCCAGCCGGTGGGAGCGAGTGCGCTTCGTCATCGTACCCTACCTGATGCCGCTGGCCACCTTCATTGCGCTGATGCAGTTGATGGACAACTTTCGGGTGTTCGAGCCGATCATCGGCTTCTCCGCCGCCGCCAGCGCCACCTCGCTGAGTTACCTCATCTACAACGATCTGCGCGCCTCGGAGTCGCCGCTCTTCGGCTCAGCCGCCGCGACATCGCTGCTGACCATCCTCGGCGTCATCATCCTGCTATTGCCGGTCCTGCGCCGCAACTGGCGCGAATTCAACCGCAAGACCTGAGGGGGCCGTCATGTCCAATCTTGCCGACAAGAAACCACCATCGCTTGTGGCCCTGTCGACCGGCTTCGTGCTTCTCTGGCTGGTCATTGCCGCCTTCCCGTTCCTCTGGACCATGTGGGGCTCGTTCAAGGTCGAG
>NZ_LWGH01000337.1:0-13152 GCF_001635395.1 Sulfitobacter sp. HI0129
TTCGGCATGGCTCATGGGTCTGTCCTTTCGGGATGTGTTGAAACCACCAGACCCAAAGCCAGCTTTTCCTTTCACCACACCCTACCAGCCCGGACAGCCCCGGCCTCAAGCGGCCTGTTCCCCCTGCCCCACCTCCGATGCGGCAACGAGATAGTCGCAGGCGCGCTGCGCGTCCGCCGCATGTTTGAAGATCGCCCGCTTGTCCGAGCGGAGTACGCGCACCCAGTTGTCGAGATAGGCCGCGTTCAGCTCCAGCGTATGCGCGGAGAACCCCAGCTTCTGACCCAAAAACACCGTGCAAAGCTCAGCCACGATTTCTTCGCGGGCATAGGCCGTATTCCCGAACCGAGCATCGCCATAGCTGCGGTTCAACCGATGCCGGGGTTTCGTCCAGTGACCCAGCTCGTGACCCCAGACGGCGTAGAAATTCCGCGGGTTCTCGAAGAGCTCGATCGGGGGCATGTAAATCTTGTCGAGGGTCGGGACGTAACATGCTTCCCGACCAGAGAAGCTGACTGTCGCACCAATTGCCTCGAAGAAGGCCTGCATGTGCGGGATCGGCGCACGCTCGGGATGAGCTTGCGGCTCAGCCGGTTCCGGATGGAAACGGGCGTCCAGCCCCTCGATTTGTTCCGCGTTGAAGACGCGATAGGACTTCATGAAGGGGATGGTCTTCGGGTCTTCCGCGTCCGTCTCATCGTCGTGGGCACCTTCTTCACGGTCCCGTTCGGTGGTGCCGTAGTAGACAACAACCGACGACTTCGAGCCCTTGATGACCTTCGCGTCCAGTTCGTTCGCCTGCTTCAACGTCATCCAGTAGGGCGAGGTGTAACCAGCCATCATGGTGCGCATGGTCAGCAGGAAGTTGTTGATGCCCTGGTAGGGTTCGCCGTTCTGCCTGAGCGGCACGGAACCGCCGCCGACGCGCCAGGGTTTGCGCCAGGGCAATACGCCCCGATCGATGATCTCGATGAGTTCATTTGTGATCGACGCCGCAGCGTCGAACTTAGGCTTGGACTTGGCCATGGGTGTTCTCCGATGTCTGGGGGCGCACGGTAACCGCACGCGGATCGGAGAACCGTCGCCGGCAATAGGCAGATGATTCCTTACGGAAACCCGCCAGACCCCTTTCTCGCATTCTCCGGATCCAACAAAACCCAAAGCCCGCTTTCACTTTCCCGAAGCTGAAGTGGTCCCATGAAATCGGACGGCGAGCTACGGTGTCTCCTGAACCTTTTGGACGGATATGAGATAGCGAAACGCCGGACGTTCACGGATCAATTCAGGGCACTGGTCGCGCTTTAGGCGCTGCGCGGCGACAGGACGGTGCAGGAGATTGCGGCGAAGCACCAAGTGCATCCGAACCAATTGAACCCGTGGAAGCGCCAGGCGGGGGTAAGGCGTGCTTGACAGCGCCGGCCATTCATTTAAAACAGACTAGTCTGTATGTTTTGGGAGGAAGCATGTCACGGCAGCGAACAGTAGAGAGGCGCGTCCTCAAGGTTGCGGATCGTCTGTTCTATCAGAAAGGGATCCGCGCTGTCGGCATCGATGAGCTGATCCGCGAGGCAGACATCGCGAAGGCGTCGCTCTACCAGAACTTCGGCTCCAAGGAAGAGATCGTCGCCCGCTACCTTCAGGCCCGGAGCGACAAGAACATCGGCGCGCTACGGTCCGCCGTAGAAGATGCGCCGAACGCGCCGGAGGCTAGAGTCGCGGCGATGTTCAAAGAGCTTGAACACATGACTTCGGGCGCGGATTTTCGCGGCTGTGCTTTTGCCAACGCCTGCGCCGACCTTAGCGAAAGCGCGCGCGTGGTTGAGATATCCCGCGACTACAAGCAGGCGATCAATGACCTTTTCAAGGTGGCCTTGGGAGAGGGCGTGGCCGGAGCCGAGGGGCTGGCGGAGCAGTTCTGCTACCTATTCGACGGCGCGATTGTTCACCGCAATCTCCGGCAGGATATGGACGCCGCGACCAAAGCCGCTGCAGCAGCAATGGCGCTGATCGCAGCCTCAACGACCGAGGCGAGCTGATAAGCCGCCAAACCACGAACTTCAAAACGAGGGGAGATGGACCAACGATGTCCACCATCGAAAAAATCGAAACACTGAGCTGTGACGCTGGCTGGCGGAACTATTACTTCTGCAAGATTACGACCAAAGACGGTGTCACCGGCTGGAGCGAATACGACGAATGCTTCGGCTCCCCCGGGGTCACTGCGGTCATCGAGAAACTGGGTCGGCGCCTGATCGGCAAGTCGGTGCACCAGACCGAAAGGGCCTTTTCCGACGCCTATTGCGCCACCCGGCCTTCCTTCGGCGGGGTCACCGCACAAGGGGCCGGCGCCCTTGAGAACGCACTGCTCGACGCCAAGGCCAAGACTCTGGGTGTTCCCTGCCATGTTCTTCTGGGCGGCAAGATCCGGGACGAGATCGACGTCTACTGGTCCCATTGCGCGACATGGCGGATGAGCCACGCTGCCCATTACGGGAAGAAGATCGAGGACCTTGACGGCGTCCGTGAAGCCGGGCGCGAAGCGCGGGACGCCGGGTTCCGGGCGCTCAAGACCAACCTTTTCAGCTATGAGGCGGGCGGACCCAGGGCATACCGGGCCGGATTTGGCGTCCCGTTCGAGCCGGGATTGAACGTCACGCCGAAACTGATCCGTCAGATCCGGGCGCATCTCGAAGCGATCCTCGAGGGAGCGGGAGAGGATTGCGAGGTCCTGCTCGACCTCAACTTCAATTTCCGGACCGAAGGCTGCCTGCGCATTCTGCGGGCGCTTGAGGACTTGCCGCTGTTCTGGGTCGAGATCGACAGCTACAACGCCGAGGCCCTGGCCTACATCCGACAGCAGTCGCGTCATCCAATCAGTTCCTGCGAGACCCTGATCGGAATCCGCGAGTTCATGCCCTTCCTGACCGCCCGCTCGATGGACGTGGGCATTGTCGACACCGTATGGAACGGAGTCTGGCAGTCGCTTAAGATTGCCGCTGTGGCCGAGGCGCACGAGGTAAACGTCGCTCCGCATAATTTCTACGGCCACGTCTGCTCGATGATGAATGCCCATTTCGCGTCGGTCGTGCCGAACCTGCGGGTCATGGAACTGGACGTGGATCGACTGCCGCTGGATGCAGAGCTCTATACCGATCAGCCTGAGATCAGGAACGGCCGACTGGTGGTCCCTGACCGACCCGGCTGGGGCATCGACCCGATCGAGGAGGTCATCCTCGCCCATCCGCCGAAGGACAATGTCGGCATGTATGCGGTAGCCCGCTGATAACCCGAATGCCGGTCCCCGTGATCACATCACAAACAAACCAATCCTAACCCAAGGAACCCACATGCTGAATTGGAAATCCTACCGCTCCGAAGTCAAATCCCGCGCCGCCGAATTGGCCAAGCTCGCCCCCGAGGCAATGAAGGGTTACGCCGCGCTGGCTGGTTCGGGCGAGAAAGCGCAGCATCTGGACGGACGCACCCGCGAGCTGATCTCGCTCGCCGTTGCGGTGACCACGAAATGCGACGGTTGTATCGCCGCACATGTCGAGGCGGCGTTGAAGCATGGCGTCACCCAGGCGGAGCTGTCCGAAGCCCTCGGCGTGGCAATCGCGATGAATGCCGGCGGTGCGCTGGTCTATTCGACGCGGGTTCTCGACTGCTTCGACGAAATGTCCGGCGGTTAGCCGGCACGAGATCACTGGCGTCCGCGTGAGGAGGGGGCGCCGGTGACATCACCCGGCCCCACGGGCCGGTCCAAGAACCATATGGGAGGAAAACCAGTGAAACACCCGCATTTACTCGCCGGGGCAACGGCCCTTGCCGGGGCCTGTGCCCTTGCCGCACCGCTCATGGCCCAGACCCTGACACTTCAGGCCGAGGAGCCGGGCAGCAGCGCCTACCTGTACGCCGCCGCTTTCGAACAGGTGATCGAGGAATACACCGATGTCGAAGTCGAGATCATTCCGCGCGGTTCCTCGGTCTCCAACACCGCAACGGTGAATATGGGCCGGAGCGATCTTGGCTTTGCCAACGCTCTTGCCGTGGCCTGGGGTGCGAACGGCATCCTCGATTTCGAGGGCCGGCCAACTTCGGACAACCGCATGGTCTTCAGCGGAATCTCTCTGTCGTATCTGAACGCGGTGGCGGCCACCGACTATGTCGAGAAAACCGGCAACGCCACCGTCGGCACCGCCCTTGTCGGTGAGGATGCGGCGCAGGTCCTGGTCGAACCTCAGGGCAGCATCAACCCCGTTGTTTACGATATCTTTCTGCAATCATACGGCTCCTCTTTGGAGGACATGCGGGATAGCAACCATGTCGTGCAGGTCCCTTCATCGCAAATGGGGCAGCGGGTGCAGGACGGACAGGCGAATGCCTATATCGGGCTTGGTCCCGTGGGAATCCCCGATCTGACCGAGGTCATTCTTGCGAGGCCAATGACCTTCCTGACCTGGTCCGACAAGGACATGGCGGCTCTCCGTGAATACGGCTTCGTACCCGCGACCCTGCCTGCGAACTCCTTCGATGGGCAGGCCGAAGATATCGTTGCGCCGGCAAGCCTGATGACTGTCATCGCCAACGTGAACACCGACGAGGACATGGTCTACGATGTGGTGCGTACAGTGATGGAGAATCTCGACGCCCTGGCCCAAGGCAACCAGGCTTTTGCAAGCTGGGACCCAGAGACCTTTGTCGCCGAGCAATATCAGGTCATTCCATTCCATCCGGGCGCGGAGCGGTACTACCGCGAACGCGGCTGGCTGGACTGACCACCGGACCGGGGCGGCGGCATGAACCCGCTGCCCCGCCTCGACACGATCCGGCAGGGACAGGTCCGAACGGCCTGTCCGGCCCAACGCTCCTGACCGTGAGACAAGAGAAATGGATCAGCTACGCACGACCGCCTGGATCGCAACGGCCTGCATCTACATCGCCATGGCGTTCACAAACTTCTTCGTTCCGTTCCCACCGATGGCAATCATCCCCTTTCATGTCTACATGACATCGGCCATCGTCCTTCTTTTCCGGCCGTTTAACGACCATGCTTCGGTGCCGCCCCGGGTCGGATTTGGCGTAGACCTTGCGTTGTTCGCGACCTGCCTTTGGCTCGCTTATCACTATTGGACCAACGCCGAGCGGCTTCAGTTGCGGATGGCGTATGTGGACGACGTCTTCCTGTCGGACATCGTCGCCATGTTCGCCGGTCTTATTGTCCTGCTCGAAGCCGTGCGGCGGGTCGTCGGCCTGCCGCTTCTCTCGGTGCTGCTGGTCTGTCTGGCCTATGCGTTTTTCGGCCAGCATCTACCTTCTTTCCTGTCCTTCGTCGGGTTCTCGATCTCCGAGTTGACCGAGATACTCTCGATGCAGCCCCTGGGCCTCTTCGACGTCCCGGCGCAGGTCGGACTCGACATCATTGTCTATTTCGTCGTCTTCGGCGCGATCTTCGCGGCCACCGGAGGCGGCGAGGTCTTTATCGACATAGCCTTCCGGCTCACCGGGCGGCTGGTCGGCGGCGCCGCCAAGACGGCGGTGGTGGGCAGCGCCCTATTCGGCACTGTCAGCGGATCGGCGGTGGCCAATGTCACCACCACCGGGGTCCTGACGATCCCTCTGATGCGGCGCGGTGGGCTGAATGCGGAACAAGCAGGAGCGACAGAGGCAATCGCCTCATCGGGCGGCCAGCTCATGCCGCCAATCATGGGGACATCAGCCTTCGTCATGGCCCAGTTCCTCGGCGTTCCTTATGCCAACATCGCTCTGGCCGGGCTGATTCCGGCACTGGGATTCTACCTCGCCCTCTTTATGACCATCGACCTGCGCGCCCGCCGCGCCGGCCAGGTCAAGGCCATCACCCGCAAGGTCGCCCCTCTACTGCCGCGCCTGCACTTGCTTCTTGCGCCGGTGGCCCTGGTCGTCTTCCTGTTCCTCGGCTACTCCGCCCGCTACGCGGCCGTCGTCGGCATCGCCGTTGCTCTGGTCGCGCCAATGCTGCGCAAGGGAACCCGGTTCACCCTGCGCGATCTTGGCCGGATGATCCCCGCCTCCGGCCGGCAGGCGGCCGAAGTTGCCGTCTCCTGCTCGTCCGTCGGAATCGTCATGGCGATCGCGATCCAGTCCAGCTTGGTGCTCAAGTTCGTCGGCTACCTCGCTTTCATCGGAGAAGGCAGCCTGTATCTGTCCCTTCTGATGGTCATCCTCGGCTGCATCATTATGGGGATGGGGATGCCCACCGTTGCGGCCTATATCGTAGGGGCTGTCCTATTTGTGCCCGCCATGCAGTCTTTCGGGGTCGATACACTCTCGGCTCACTATTTCATCCTCTACTACTGCGTCCTGGCCATGGTGACTCCGCCGGTAGCCCTGACGGCCTATGCCGCGGCCGGCGTCTCGGGCGGCAATGTGATGCGGACCTCGGTACTGGCCTTCATCTACGGGCTGGTGATGTTCGTGATCCCCTTCGGCTTTGTGAACGACACCGCGATACTCTGGCAGGGGAGCCTGGCCGAAATCGGAATCGCCGCCTTCGGCATGTTCGTCGCCACCACTGCCTGGGCAATCTTCCTGCAAGGCTGGCTTGGACGGGTGATGTACTGGATCGAACGGCTACCCTTTGCCGTTGGGTCCTTCGCCCTGATCCTGATGCCCAGCAATACCTTGGCTTGGTGGGCGATCCTCGCAGGTCTGGCCGCCATCGCAGGATGGTGCCTGATCAGCCGCCACAGCACTCTTGCCACCGATTCAGAGACTTCCTGATGCCCCATTCGCCTATCATCGACGCACCCACTGCCATCGCCGGTCATGAGGAGGGCCACCTGACCTTCCTCGACGCAAGCTGGTACCTGCCGGCAGAACCGCGGGATCCCTCGAAGGAATTCCTGAACGCCCGGATTCCCGGCGCGCGAAGGTTCGACTTCGACGGCGAATTCGCCGAGACCATGTCCGCGCTGCCCCATATGCTTCCCTCTGCAGCGGAATTCACACAAAGGGCACAGGCCCTGGGGTTGAACGAAAACGACTCGATTGTCGTCTACGACACGGCGGGCCTGTTCGCCGCGCCGAGAGCCTGGTGGATGTTGCGAGCGATGGGGCACGATCAGGTCTGCGTTCTGGACGGTGGGTTTCCGGCCTGGCGGGCAGCAGGCGGACCTGTGGCGTCGGGCCCACCGGAGCCAGCCCGTCCGGGTAACTTCACTGCCCGTCCGGAGCCCTCCCGCCTAATGGATGCCAAGATCCTGCTTTCCGGCCTGCCGACCGGCAGGCATCACATCATCGACGCCCGCCCGGCAGCACGTTTCGCCGGTACGGCACCCGAACCCCGGCCGGGTCTGCGCAGCGGTCATATCCCAGGCGCCGTGAACCTGCCTTTCGATCAGCTTGTCGACGACGGCAAGCTGGCGGATCTCGCCAAGGTCCGTGCAAAGTTCGACGGGGCAACGGACGCAGCGGCGGTTGTGATGACCTGTGGCTCGGGCGTGACCGCCGCGATCCTTGCGTGGAGTTACGAAGTCGCTTTCGGACGACCCGCGGCTGTCTATGACGGATCCTGGGCCGAATGGGGCAGCAACGACGGGTTGCCGATCGAAACCGGACCCAGTGAAGTCTCGTGACCCGTGTCATCACCACCTCGCCAGGATTTGCGCGGCACGGGAAAGCCCCAGGGAGGCTTCGGTCAACGGGCTGGAACTTCGTGCGCTGCGCCGATCCGGCGCTTCCGGATGGTGGTCTTTCAAGCCACATCGCCGATGCGGATTACCTTGTGGCAGGCCTGTTTCCGGTCACCGCCGACACCATCCGGGCGGGAAAGAACCTCAAGGGCGTACTCAAACACGGCGTCGGCCTCGACGGCATCGACATCGATGCCTGCACCGAGGCGGGCATTCCTGTCACTAACACACCGGGAGCCAATGCCAATGCTGTTGCGGAGCTGGCAATCGGCATGATGATCGCGATGTCGCGATCCTTGATTCCAAGCCATGGTGAGGTGCTGAACGGTGGCTGGAACCGTATCGCCGGGGTCGAGATCGCCGGGCGCACACTCGGTATCGTGGGGCTCGGAGCGGTTGGGAAATGCCTCGCTCAGAAGGCTATGGTTCTGGGAATGAAGATCGTCGCCACGGACCTCTATCCCGACTACACGTTCATCGCCGAGCACGCGATCACCCTCGCCAGCCTACCGGATCTGCTCGGCATGTCTGATTTTGTCTCACTTCACGTTGTCGGCGGACACGCCAATTCCGCATTGATCGGCCCGTCCGAACTGAAACTGATGAAACCGGGAGCCGCTTTGCTCAACCTTGCCAGGGGTGAGGTCGTGGACTTGGATGCCACCGCCGCAGCACTAGAAACTGGGAGCCTGTCCGGTGCGGCCTTCGACACCTACCCTTCGGAACCACCAGACCTGTCGCATCCGATATTCTCTGCACCCCGAACAATCTTTTCTCCACATGTTGGGGCGGAGACGACAGACTCTATCGAGCGTGTCAGCCTGATGAACATCCAGGATATCGAGACTCTGATATCTGGCGGACTTCCCGACAGATGCGTAAACCGAACTGTTTCTCTCACGGACCAAAAGCAACTGGGTTGAGCTCTCGATCTCTTCTGGTGGCACGCGTCCAATGTCACGTGCATCTGAATAACCCCCGCGCCGTTGCCAGCAGCCCTGCCGCGATCGGCGGGCTAGGCTGCATAGCCGTAGCAGATATGGACTATCCTTGCGCTTGCATGTCAGGTGCGGCTTACCTAGCCTTCACGATTTTCTCTTCGCAGTCGCGACCAATATCAATCTCGGTCGCCGTCAAAGCACAGCCCCGTAGCCAGGGCATGCGTTGGCCTGGCGCGGGCAGAGCTTCAGAGATCGTGATGGAAATGCAGAAGATGCCCGTTCGGATCGCGCAGGGTGAATTGCCGCAGCCCCCAGGGCTTATCTGACAGCGGGTCGGCAACATCGGCGCCCAAGTCGGTGAACCTGGCATAATCGCCATCGACATCCGGCGCGAAGAACCACAGCGTCACCGGAGAGATCGACGCGTCCGTTTCGCGCAGGGCCCCTGCGAGACCGTGCCGATCCGTCCCTCGGTATTGTGCCAGGCGATCTCGAATCCCAGCCTATCGCGGTAATAGACCTGCGCGGCGCGCACGTCCCGGACCGGTAATTCCGGCACCGGCTGTTCAATCGGCATGTCCAAGCTCCATTTCCGGCGGCCGCGATGCTACCCGTCGGCAAGCAAGACGGCAAGATTTTGCGGGAAGAAATCCTGCTCTTTCAAGACCTTACCATCCTCGCGCAGCACCGGGCGGCCATCGGCGCCGAGCTTGGACATGTTGGAATTGTGCACCTCCGCCATGGCTGCGGCCTTCAGCCTGTGCAAGCCAAATTCCAGGAAGGTGCCGTCGAGCACATACTGGATATCGCAAAGCGCATCGAGCACTTCGACCATGTCGCCCGCTTCCACGGCTTCGCGCAACTCGGCGACCTCTTCCTCGAGGATCGCCAGCCGCATCTGCGCTCGCGCCTCAGGGATCGACGGTGCCTCGATCACCGGCACATCGAAAGCTTCATGCCATTCCCGCACGATGGCAAGCGTGTCCCTTGCAACAGCATCCGCCATCAGAAATCCCAATCCTCATCCTCGGTCGCCACCGCCTTGCCGATGACATAGGACGAACCCGAACCCGAGAAGAAATCGTGGTTCTCGTCGGCATTGGGGCTGAGCGCGGCCATGATTGCCGGGTTCACCTTGCACAGCTCATCGGGGAAAAGGCTTTCGAAGCCGAGATTCTGTAGCGCCTTGTTGGCGTTGTAATGGAGGAAGGCCTTCACATCCTCGGTGAGGCCAAGCGGATCGTAGAGCGTCTCGGTATAGCGGGTCTCGATCTCGTAGAGGTCGAACATCAAGGCGAAAGCGAAATCCTTGATCTCCTGCCGCTCGGCCTCGGGCAGCCGTTCCACCCCCCGCTGGAACTTGTAGCCGATGTAATAGCCATGCACCGCCTCGTCGCGGATGATGAGACGGATCAGGTCGGCGGTGTTGGTGAGCCGTGCGCGCGACGACCAGTGCATCGGCAGGTAGAAGCCGGAATAGAACAGGAAGCTCTCCAGAAATACGCTCGCCACCTTGCGGCGCAGCGGATTGGCGGTGGCGTCGTATTCGTCGAGGATCAGCCGGGATTTCTGCTGGAGCTGGGCGTTCTCCTCCGACCAGCGGAAGGCCTCGTCCACTTCCGCGGTCGAGCAGAGGGTCGAGAAGATCGAGGAGTAGCTGCGGGCATGCACCGCCTCCATGAAGGCGATATTGGTCAGCACCGCCTCCTCATGCGGGGTGATCGCATCGCCCATCAGCGCGGGCGCGCCAAGGGTGTTCTGGATCGTGTCGAGCAGGGTGAGGCCGGTGAAGACGCGAATGGTGAGCCGCTGCTCCTCTTCGGTGAGCTGCGACCAGCTCTGGATATCGTTCGACAGCGGCACCTTTTCCGGCAGCCAGAAGTTGACTGTCAGGCGGTTCCAGATTTCCAGGTCCTTGTCGTCCTGCAAGCGATTCCAGTTGATGGCGCGGGGGACGGGGCGGGTATGGGTCATGTCTTTCATCGGCGGCCTCAGAGTGAGCAGGAAACGCAGCCCTGAACCTCGGTCCCTTCAAGGGCCATCTGGCGCAGGCGGATGTAATAGATCGTCTTGATCCCGGCCTTCCAGGCGTGGATCTGGGCGCGGTTGATGTCGCGCGTCGTCGCCGTGTCCTTGAAGAACAGCGTCAGCGACAGGCCCTGATCCACATGCTGGGTGGCGGCGGCATAGGTGTCGATGATCGCCTCGGCGCCGATCTCGTAGGCGTCCTTGTAGAACTCCAGATTGTCGTTGCTCATATAGGCCGCCGGGTAATAGACGCGGCCGATCTTGCCCTCCTTGCGGATCTCGATCTTGGCCGTGATCGGGTGGATCGAGGAGGTGGCGTTGTTGATATAGCTGATCGAGCCGGTGGGCGGCACCGCCTGAAGGTTACGGTTGTAAAGCCCGTGGGCCATCACCGCCTCTTTCAGCGCGCCCCAATCCTCGCGGCTGGGCACCGGCACAGCGAAGCGCTCGAACAGGGATTTCACCACCTCGGTTTCGGGTAGCCAGTCCCGCTCGACATATTTGTCGAAGAAGGCGCCATCGGCATATTTCGAGGCTTCGAAACCGGCAAAGCTGCGGCCCCGCTCCTTCGCCAGCGCGTTGGAGGCGCGCAGGCAGTGGTAGAGCACTGTGGCGAAGTAGATGTTGGTGAAGTCGATCCCCTCGGGCGAGCCGTAGTGGATGCGCTCGCGGGCGAGGAAGCCGTGCAGGTTCATCTGGCCGAGGCCGATCGCGTGGCTCTCGTCGTTGCCGCGCCGGATCGAGGGCACCGAGTCGATCGCCGACATTTCGCTGACCGCGTTCAGCGCGCGCACCGCCGTCTCGACGGTGGCGCCCAAATCACCGCCATCCATCGCCTTGGCGATGTTGAGCGAGCCGAGGTTGCAGGAAATGTCGGTGCCGAGGTGCTTGTAGCTCAGATCGTCGTTGAACTCCGACGCCTCGTTCACCTGCAAAATCTCGGAACAGAGGTTCGACATGGTGATCCGCCCGGCGATCGGGTTGGCGCGGTTCACACTGTCTTCGAACATGATGTAGGGATAGCCGCTCTCGAACTGGATTTCGGCCAGCGTCTGGAAGAAGGCGCGGGCATTGATCTTCTTCTTCCGGATCTTCGGATCGTCCACCATCTCGTGGTATTTCTCGGTGACGGAGATTTCCGAGAAGGGCACACCATAGCGCTTTTCGATATCGTGCGGCGAGAAGAGATACATATCCTCGTTCTTCTTCGCCAGTTCGAAGGTGATATCGGGGATCACCACGCCAAGGCTGAGCGTCTTGATCCTGATCTTCTCGTCGGCGTTCTCGCGCTTGGTGTCCAGAAAGCGCAGGATGTCGGGATGATGGGCGTTGAGATAGACGGACCCCGCCCCCTGACGGGCGCCAAGCTGGTTGGCGTAGCTGAAGGAATCCTCCAGCAGTTTCATCACCGGGATGACGCCGGAAGACTGGTTCTCGATACCTTTGATTGCCGCGCCATATTCGCGGATATTGGTCAGCATCAGCGCCACGCCGCCGCCGCGCTTGGAGAGCTGGAGGGCCGAATTGATGCCGCGCCCGATGCTTTCCATGTTGTCTTCGAGCCTGAGCAGGAAGCAGGAGATCAGCTCGCCCCGCTGCGCCTTGCCGGCATTGAGGAAGGTGGGCGTGGCAGGCTGGAACCTACCGGCGAGGATTTCCTGCATCAGCTTCATGGCGAGGGTCTTGTCGCCGCGCGCCAGCGTGAGGGCCACCATCACCACGCGGTCCTCGAACCGTTCGAGGTAGCGCTTACCGTCCCGCGTTTTCAGGGTGTAGCTGGTGTAGTATTTGAACGCGCCCAGAAAGGTGGGGAAGCGGAACTTGGCCTTGTAGGCCGCATCCCAGATCTTGGCGATGAAGGCGGGGCCGTATTGCTCCAGCGCCTCGTTCTCGTAATAGCCCTCGTCCACCAGATAGCGCAGCTTTTCCTCCAGCGAATGGAAGAACACCGTGTTCTGGTTGACGTGCTGCAGGAAATACTGCCGCGCCGCCATCCTGTCGGCGTCGAAGCGGATGCGGCCCTCATCGTCGTAGAGGTTCAGCATCGCGTTCAGCGCGTGATAATCCAGCCCCTGCCATTCGGCGGGCACCGCCTTGGCGGGTGCCGCGTCGCTCAGATCGCGGTCGAGAATTGCGTCTTCCAAAACCTGTCCAGTCCTTCGCTGACCCGGGCGATATCTGTCTCGGTCCCGGCCAGCTCGAACCGGTAGAGAACGGGGACGGCGCATTTCTGCGCCACCACATCGCCCGCCAGGGCGAATGTCGCCCCGAAATTGCGGTTACCCGAGGCGATGACGCCGCGGAGATGGTGCCTCGTGTCCGGGTCGTTGAGGAACCGGATCACCTGTTTGGGAACGGCCCCGCGCCCCTGCCCGTCCGCATAGGTGGGCGTGAGGAGGACGAAGGGCGCGCGCGGGGCGGGCATTGTCTCGTCCGGCGAGATTGGGATGCGGCTCGCCGCCCGCCCCAAACGGGTGACGAAGCGCGCCGTGTTGCCCGACTGCGTGGAGAAA
>NZ_LWGH01000338.1:0-9587 GCF_001635395.1 Sulfitobacter sp. HI0129
CCGGTGCGCAGCTTCGGAATCCGCAGTTCCACGTTCCCGGCCCGCGTCTGCCAATCGCGTTCGCGGTAGCCGTTTCTCTGCGCCTTCCGCTCCGGCGTCTTCTGATGATAGTCGGCACCGGTCTTTGCGCCAACCTCCAATTCCATCAGCCTTTCGGCGGCAAAACCGATCATATCTCGAAGAAGATCGGCATCCGCGCTCTTCTCGACAAGCTCTTTCAGGTCCATCATAGGTTTGGTCATCGGGGTCTTCCTTCGGTTCAGGTTGATGTTCGCAACCCGACCTTACCGAAAATTCACCGATGACCACCGCGCCTTTGATGACGTCCTACGGCGCCTCATGAAGGGCGCGGACGCCACCAAAAGCGCTACCAGAAGTTACACCTCTCCCTGGGACAGGACCTGCTCGACATGTTTAGCGGCCGCATGGGGTTCCCGTCAGAAATTGTCGATGATCCTCTCCTTACTATGGTGTCTCCCGAAGGCGAACCGTTCCCGCATGCCGAAGAACGTCGGGTCATGTATGTGGCTATGACACGGGCCCGGAAAACCCTGACGCTCATGGGCGCCGCCTCTCGGCAATCGACTTTCATCGCCGAGTTGGTGGATGACGATGCGTACGGGCTTGGGGCAGACAAGACAGAAGACCTCCCGACCTGTACGTGCGGTGATTGCGGCGGGCATCTGTTTGCAGTGCCCCGAAAAGACGGTGGAACATTTTACCGATGTGAACATGTCGAGCTCTGCGGCAACACGCTCCCGAGCTGCCCCGACTGTGGCGTCGGCATACCCGTCAGGTCGGAAGATGGGCGGTCGTCCGACTGCCGCTGCGGTGCGACCTTCCAAGCCTGTCCGGTCTGCGCCGATGGCTGGCTGGTTGAGCGCAGCGGTCGTTATGGTCGCTTCCTTGGGTGCGTGAAATTCCCAAGATGCAATGGCAAAGGGAGACTTTAAACGGAATACCCTACATAATGTCGGTTTTCGTGAAACGGGCCCCTCCGGTAAACCTGTTGAAATCGGTGAGTTCAATGTGAAAAATGCGGAGCTGAAGTTTAAATGACCGATTTAGATCATAGCTTCCTTGACAGACTGTACGCTGTAGCATCTGATCCAGAGCATTCTGGAGGGTGGATTAGCGCACTGTTCAGCATCGTTGCGCCCCCTACGCCCTATCTGCCCCGCGAACTATCTTTTCCCGAACAAAGAGAAGCGTTCTTCTACCTTCTGGAACGGCTTTTGCGGGAAGGGAAAGTGCTGTTGACACCTCCCGCGTTGCTGGAAGATCACGAACCCTATTACTGGGTTATTGCAGATGGTTACAGCGACAATAAGCCTATGCGTCCGGTAGAGCGCGTCCCTGACGGTGGCCCATGCCGTTTCCGCGTTTGGGACGTTCCGATTGAGAAGCAAATCGCCTATATTCGAGAAACTTTCCCCACGAGCGTCACCGACGACCGTGACTTCGAGTTGACGGCCTATTGGTTTGATGGACGCTGTCCATGGATCGGCTGGATAGATTCGGAAACCGGGGTGCTGTGGGCTTCTTGAGGGTTTTCATGATCCGTCGTCTGCTGAAAGCACTCCTCGTCCTTAATCGACATTCCCCAAGTGGCCTGCCTTCTGACGTGAAGATCGCCTGACTGCGCTTAACGGGCTGATGCTCTTGGACAAATTCGTCATGGAGAGTTTGCTTACAGGCACCTGCATCTACCGGGATTTGCCAGAAGCCGCGCGGATCAAACAACTGCGAAACCTGAAGGGGTTTGCGCAAAGCCAGCCGAAAAAGCTGCTATACGTTGTCGATTATATCGAAAACGGGCTGACACCCGGTTTTGTCTCTGGCGAGGGGCCCCTGATCACCTATGCCTTTGGCGGGATCATTGAATTGACAGCGCCCGATCTGGTGCAGACATTCAAAGAGCGCGCGCAGGCTGCTTGTCAATCGGGACAGGCCTTGCGGGATTGGCTGTCTGCCAATGCCGAGAACCCGCTGGTAGAAGCAGCATAGCGTACCACGCGTTCCATACCTTGCGTGATCGGACAAATGAAAACACCCCCGGCAGGATCGCCTGCCGGGGGTGTTTTCATTTCATAGCGTACTTACTTCAGCAACACTTCCAGCGGCACAGGTTCGCTGATGGTCCAGCTATCAATCGCTTTCGGTGTCCCGCCAGAGATTTCGATGATCTGCATCTCTGCGAAATTCTGATGGTGCAATTCATCGGTAAAGCTGCGCGGACCGAATGCCGTTGCTTCGTTTCGCATCTTTTCCAGCTCTGCAGTCACCGTCGCGCCGTCCAGTGTCCCCGCGCGCTCGACCGCCTTGGCCCAAAGTTCCATCAGCACATACCCCGGATAGGCATAGGAACTGGCAGGGCGGGCACCGGCCTTGGCCTCGTATGCCTTGTTGAACGCTTCGACTTCGGGGCGTGGATCATCGCCATAGATCGACCCTTGGACCGGCACCACGAAATTCGAAAGGTTCGGCGTCGCATCCAGCCAATAGGACCCGTCCATAGACGAACCATTCAGGATCAACGAGTCGATCCCTGCCGCCCGCAACTGGCGCACAGCCGAGGCCGCACCGGGTATATAGGAACACAGCATGATCACGTCGGGCTGTTCCGGCAGCGCTTTGATCCGGCTGATCTGGCTGGCAATCGAGGCATCGTCGTTCTTGAACGTGTCGCGGCCCACGATTTCGGTGCCGTCCAGACGGGGGAACATCCAGTCAAAACCGGTGCAGATGCCCTTGTTATATTCGATAGTGGTGTCCAGCAGCACATAGCCGGTTTTGGCGTTGCGCTTGGCGTGGCTCCATTCTGCCATGGTCGCGCCTTGCACAGGGGCCAGAACCGAGCCCGAGAAGCTGTAGGGACCGACGCCCTGAATCCCGGCCTTCACGTCCTCGGCACACAGGAAGAAGGAAATCATCCCCTCCGCATCCGCCGACAATGCAGCGGGGGCGCCGAAGTCATAGTCGCAAGTCACAACCATCATGTCCGCGCCTTCGTCAATCAGTTGCAAACCCGCCTTGGCCGCTTGGGCGCGATCGGTTTTGGTGTCGGATTCGACCCAGTTGATCTGACGGCCCAACAGGCCACCATTCGCGTTGATCTCGTCGATACGGATTTTCGCAGCGGTTGCGGCGGGGGTGTCATAGGCTTCCATCCAGCCGGATTTCGCGATGGCGAACCCCACGGTGATGTCATCAGCGGCATAGGCCGGGCCGCACAGGGCCAGCACAGCCGCGGCTGTGGTCAAACGTTTCATATCATACTCTCCTGTTTTAGTTGGATTATTTAGGTTGGATATATTTGGGGTCAGGCGCGTTTTGCCTGCCCTCGTTTTTGGAACAGGCGGCCGGACAGCGCCCATTCCCTTCCCTTGGTCAGCCCCGAGGGCCGCAAGATCAGGATGACGATCATCGCCACGCCAATCACGATTTCCTGTGCGCCGTTGGGGATGGACAGATGGGTTTGGCCCACTTCGATCCCTTGCTCCATCCGGACCAGCGCCTCGATCGCGGCGGACAAAACGACCACGCCGACCACTGCACCTGTCAGGCTTCCGATCCCGCCAACCACCAGCATTGCCAAGGCGATGAAGGTCAGCCCCAGATAGAAACTGTCGGGGTTCAGAACGCCGATGTAGTGGCCCAGAAGCGCCCCTGCGACACCAGTGAAAAAGGTCGAAATCACCAGCGACAGCAAACGGTGGCGGTACATGTTCACGCCCGAGGATTGGGCGGCGACCTCATCCTCGCGGGTTGCACGCAGGGCCAGACCCGAGCCCGAATTGGCATACAGGCTGGCCACCGCAATCGCTGCAACCGCCCAAGCCAATGCGACCCACGCGTCCACATAACGTGGCAGGCCCACAACGGAACTGGTTGCACCGGTGACGTCCTCCCAGTTGGAATAGACGGTGTTGACGATGGCAAGGAACGCAAAGGTCGCGATCGACGCCGCGATCCCCGACAGCCGCAAAATCGCAGCGCCGGAAATCAGACCGACAACCGCAGCCAACAGCCCGCCCGCGATTGCCGCAGGAAAGACCGGCCATTGTGCCTGAGCCAGCCAGTCCGGCAAGCCGGGCAACAAAAGCGCCTTCATGGTGGGTTTCAGGGTCAGCCACGCGGACATATAGGCGCCGATGCACATATATCCGGCGTGACCAAAGCTGATGACGCCGGAGTTGCCAACGAAGATCCACAGTCCAACGACCAGCGTCACGCGGATCAACAGTTCCGCCATGGCCCGCCCGAGTGCCTTGTCGCCCAGACCTACCGCCAGAACGGTCAACGCCAACAGCGCCAAGGACAGAAGGACCGGAGTGGAATAGGACCGAAGTCGCATCAAAGTGTGATGGTGCATGATCTTAAACCCTTGGTTTGGCGCTGGCCGAGGCAAACAGCCCCTGCGGCCGCAACAACAGGCAGCCGATCACCAGCGAATAAAGGAAGGCATCGCGGAACGGACGGGCATCCAGCGGAAGGAAAGCTTGCAGCATCACCGAGGCCGCCCCCAACAGGAACCCCGCCGCGACCGCACCGGGCAGACTGCCCATGCCACCGATCACCGTTGCGATAAAGGCAACCAGCATGACTGGCCCACCCATACGGACGTCGGCGACACCGGTCTGTGTGACAAGGATCAGGGCAACGGCAGCCGCAAGCGCACCGGAAATCGCAAAGGCTCCGGTAATAACCCTGTTCGCCTTCACCCCCAGCATTCTTGCCATGGTGAAATTCTCGGCTGCGGCGCGCATTTCCAGACCTAACCGCGTGTGACGCAGCAACAGGAACAGGATCACCAAGATCGCGACCGTCACCCCGATAACCAGTAATTGCAGCAGGGGAACGCTAGCCCCCAGCAACTCCACCGGCGTATTCAGTCCGGGCCAAAGGGATACCGCCTTGGGACGACCGCCATAAGCGGCCAAAAGGGCATATTGCAGCACGAACCCCAGCGCGAAAGATGCGATCATCATGGTGACAGGCGTTGCATTGCGCAGGCGACGGAATATCAGCGCCTCGGATAGCACCGCCAGCCCGCCACCAATCATCAGCATCACAGGGACCAGCACGATTGCCGGCGCCTTACCCAAAAACAAATGAGCTGCGGCATCCGTACTAGGCACGATCAGGGCAAACACACAGAAGGTGATGTATTCCCCATGGGCAAAGTTCACGAGGTTCATCACCCCGAAAATCAATGCGATGCCCAGCGCGGCCAGTGCATAAATGCCACCCAGCGACGCTGCATCAAAGAAAAGTTGAGAAAGCGAGGTCATCACGAGGCCTCCTTCACTGGTTTGGATTGGCCGAAATAGGCGTCTCGCAGGCTGTCCTCGGCACCGAGTTCGGCAGCGTCCCCGTCACCCACGATCCGCCCGCCCCGCATCAGGATCATCCGCCCACCGACACGGGCAGCACGGGCCGAGCTTTGCTCGACGATCAATAGTGTCAGACCTTTCAGCGCCTGAAGCTCCAGCAGCGTGTCATAAACCTGATCGACAATCTTGGGCGCCAGACCCAAGGAAGGTTCGTCAATCATCATCAGTTTGGGGTTGGTCATCAGGGCGCGGCCGATCACCAGCATTTGCTGCTGACCGCCAGACAAGGCCCCTGCATTTGCGTGACGCCGCTCGCCCAGAATGGGGAAGGCGTTGTAAATTTCCCAAAGGTCTTCGGCCACGGCGGAACGATCCCGCCGGATACCGGTTCCGATCATCAGGTTTTCCTCGATGGTCAGCTGTCCGAAAACCTCGCGGCCTTCGGGCACCATCGACAGGCCCTTGCGTGCGATGGATTCGGGGCTGGCACCATTCAGGATGTCGCCATCCATTTCGATCCGGCCATGGGCAGTCGGGGCAACTCCGGCAATGGCCTTAAGCAACGAGGATTTCCCCGCCCCGTTCGGGCCGGAAATAAACACTCGTGCGCCTTCCTCGACCGCGAATGACAAGTCGTCCAGCGCGGTCAGCTTGCCATAGCGTACCGTCAGATCGTTGATAGCTAGCTTGGTCATTACGCTGCCTCCTCGTGGCTGGCCCCGAGATAGGCATCACGCACCGCCTGAGAGGCGAGGATCGTCGCGCGGTCGCCCTGTTCGATGATCTGGCCCGCGTCCAGAACGTACACCTGTTCGCAAACACCCAGCACCAGACCGACATTGTGTTCGATCAAAAGCACCCCGATGCCCAGTTCCGATGCAATCCGCGCAATCAGTTGCGACAGCTCTTCGGCTTCGATTTCAGACATTCCTGCGGCGGGTTCATCCAGCAGCAGGAAATCAGGCCTGTACATCAGCGCCCGTGCGATCCCGACACGACGTTCATCCGTGTAAGGCAGGCCAGAGGCAGGTAGATCGGACAGATGACGGATATCCATCCAGTCCAGAACACTGCGGGCCTCTTCCTCGGCGGCGCGGCGGCTGTGACCAAGACCAGTCCCGGTCACAGCAAGGTTATCCAGAACGTCCAGACCGGTGAACAACCGACCGGCCTGAAACGTCCGTGCAATCCCGAGGCGGCGCAGCGCAAAGGGGGAGTGCGCCCCTACCGCCTCTGTCCCGAGCAGAACTTCCCCTGATGAGGGAGACTGGAAGCCCGTCAGGACATTGACCAGCGTGGTCTTGCCGGCACCGTTTGGCCCGATCAACCCGACGACAGACCCCGCGGACAACGACATCGAGACATCCGTCAGGGCGTTGAACCCACCGAAGGTGACAGACACGCCCCGGGTTTCCAGCTTGGCATTATCGGAAAACGATACCGGCATCGCGATCACGCCTCGGCCAATTCTTTTGCGGGTTTTGCAGTGCGGGTGTCACGTTCCGGGTCATAGGTGACCACGTAGACACCGCTTTCGTGCAGGTCAGCCGTCCAACCGGGTTCGATCACAAGGGTCGTGGTGACTTCCTCAATCACGGCAGGGCCATGTAGCACATCCCCTGCACCCAGTTTCGCCCCCTCGTAGACATTGGTTTCAACCGTCGCCCCGGAGGCATCGAACACCATCGGGCGGGTCCCCTTGAGCGCCTTGTCCGATCCCTGTCCTGCAGGAATACGCATCTGGGCGGGTTTTTCCACGTGACCGCAAATCGTGCTTTCGACGTTCACAACCTCGATCGCGCTGGCAGGTTCGTCATAGGTGTAAAGCTCTTTGTGACGTGCATGGAACGCGGCCTTGAGCTTTTCCAGCGACTCTTCGGTGATCTGGAACGGGTCGACCTCGACCGTGCACTCGTGCACCTGACCGACATAGCGCATGTCCAGCGACCGGCGGATCGAAATGCGGTCACGCGTGAAATCATCCGCTTCCAGATCGGATACGCCACGCGCCTCTAGCCCGTTGAACAGATCGTCCAGTTTCGCGGCCGCATCAGCCCCTTCCAGACGCACCGGCGCGGGCGCCATGTAGTTGTACTTCACGTCCGAAATGATCTGACCATAGGCACACAGACCCGAGGCCAGTTTCGAAATCAGAACCTTCTTGATCCCGATCTCGCGCGCCAATGCGGTGATGTGCGAACCGGTGGCGCCACCTGCGCCCATAAGCACGAAATCGCGCGGATCATAGCCCCGTTCCACGGACACGCGGCGGATACCGTTGACCATGTTGTTGTTGACGATGGTGAACATGCCATAGGCGGCTTTTTCCACCGAGATCCCCAGCGGATCGGCCAGTTTCGCCTTGATCGCGTCGCGGGCCTTGGCCACATCCAGCGGCAGGCGCCCACCTACCAGACCGTCGCCATTCAGATAGCCAAGGGTCAGGTTTGCATCCGTCGTAGTGGGGTTTTCGCCACCTTGGCCATAACAGGCCGGCCCCGGTTCGGATCCCGCCGATTGCGGCCCCATTTGCAACAGCCCCATTTCGTCGATCCATCCGATCGAACCGCCGCCAGCACCCAGCGTTTCCACCTGAATCATGGGGATACCGATGCGATACCGCAGGAAGTCGATGTTCTTGCTGACATTGGCCTGACCGTCCTTGGTCAGGGTGATGTCGAAGGACGTGCCCCCCATATCGACCGTGATCAGGTTTTTCTCGCCCCATGGCTCGGCCACGTTCAGCGCCGCTTGCGGGGCAGATGCCGGACCCGAGTTGATCGCATAGACCGATTGGTCGGTCACGATTTCACCGCGTGCCAGCCCGCCGTTGGACTGGAAATAGCGCACGGGGTTCTTGGCGCCTAGCGAGGCAAAGTAGGCATCCACCGCGCTGACATAGCGTTGCAGGATCGGCGCCAGATAGGCGTTTACGATCGCGGTCGAGGTTCGGGTGTATTCACGCACCTGCGGATACAGTTGGGCCCCGATCGTCAGATGCACATCCGGCATCATTTCCCGCACGATCTCGGCTGCGCGCATCTCGTGTTCGGGGTGCAAAACGGACCAAACAAACGAAATCGCAACAGATTCCACCTTTTCGCGGATGAAGTGGCGGCAGGCCTCACGCACCTGTTCCTCGTCCAGCGCAGTGCGCACTGTGCCATCCGACAATACCCGTTCAGACACGCCCCGCCGCAGATAACGCGGCACCAGCATGGTCGCGGGCGGATAGTCGGGGTCATAACGATACCCGTCTTCCTTGTGGCCCAGACGGATTTCGATGCTGTCCTCGTGGCCCGAGGAGGCAATCAGACCGGTCCGCGCCCCGTTGTGGGTGATCAGTGCATTCAGGCCCACGGTGGTGCCGTTGATGCAAAGGTCGGTATTCGAAACGATTTCCTGCGGGGTGATACCGGTTTCTTCCTCGATCAGCGCCAGACCGTTGCGGATGGCTTGGGTCGGATCGGACGGGGTGGACAGAGCCTTGAAAATCCGGACCTGACCAGTTGCGTCGGCCAGAACGACGTCGGTGAAAGTGCCGCCTGCATCAATGCCAAGACGATATTTGGTTTGCATGGTATTTCTCCTTGATCGGATCTCAGGCGCTGGCGCGCAAACGGGCGGTTTCGGCCTCGTCGATTTGCAGGGATTCCGCGTCGGCAAAGACGACGCCGTATTCGATGCGGGCGGCCTCGATGCTGACCAGACCGTTGCGCACGTCCTCGACCACATGGGCAGGGCTGCGTTCAAAGGCAGGGCCAAATCCGCCGCCGCCAGGGTTGATATTCGCCGCGCGTTCACCCGGATTGATGGTTTCGATCACGTTGTCGGTGATAACTTCGGTCTTGCCGTTACGGGTGATTTCCAGACGACCGACCTTTTTCTCGATCAACTTGGATTCCGCGCCCGCCGCGCCCATCGCGGGGATGCGACGCCCTTCGCCAAAGGTGACCAGCGTCATAGGCTTGTCCAACGGCTCGACTTCCCAGCAAGCACCGGACCCGCCGCGGAATTTGCCCGCTCCGCCCGAATCCTCGATCATCGAATAGCGGTGGATGATGATCGGATAGCTGTGTTCCAGCATCTCGATATCGCCCGAGGTCAGGGCCCCGAAACAGCACAGCGGTCCGCGCACGTGCCAGCCGTCCTGCGTGGCCGTAGCCCCTGCCCCCGAAATGACCGAGGCCAGAACCATGGTCACGTATTCTTCGTCGTGACGGTCGTCCCAACCGGCGATGTTACAGCCGT
>NZ_LWGH01000339.1:0-8054 GCF_001635395.1 Sulfitobacter sp. HI0129
GATGCGTCATCCTCGACCTGGCCGGGGACGAGCAGGCGGGGGCGGCCCGGGGGGGTGTCTGCCGGAAAGCCCTCGCCCTGTGCATCGAGGTTGTATTTGCTGAGTTTGCCTCTTCGCAGCCGGTCGATGATGGCCTCGGCCCGCGCCTGTTGGTCGGGCCGCAACTCGGCCCGCGCCGCGATTAGCTGTTCCAGCCTGCTGGGGCGGGCGGGATCGTAGTAGATGCCCAGATCGTCGCAGACCAGCGACAGGGGCGGCACGAGGGCGGCCCCCAGCCCGCGTGAGCGCAGGAAGCCGTCCTCCACCCGGACGGTTTCGCGGTCTTCCGCGTCGGCCTTGCCGGCCCAGACCATGCGCCGCCGTCCCGTTCTTTGGGCAATGGTCGCCGCGCGGGCGGGATCGTCGGCAAAGCGGACGGGCCTCACCTGACCGAAGAAGCCCTGCAGGGGGCGGCGTTTCCACAGGCGCATGCCGGAGGCGACCCAGCCTTGCCGGTCCTCCCGCCAAGCGCGAGCCTGTGCCGCGAGCGCCTCCATCGCGGTTTCAAGCTGGCAGAGCCGGTCGCGGTGCGGGTCGTACCATGTGGGGTAGAGGATCATCGCGGCGGCGAAGAGTTGCGCGCGGGTCAGTTTGCGCTGGCGGCGCTGAACGGGGAATTCGTCCTCCGTCAGGCCCCAACCGGCGTAGAAGGGCTGGCCGAAGACGCGGGGGCGGTGGCCTGCGAAGATCGCCTCGAACCCCAGTTGGGAGGAGACGGTGTAGACGCCCACCGCGCCTTCGAGCAGGCTCCATGGGCTGACCGGACCCGAAAGCAGGGTGACGCGGTCGCTGGTATCTTGCGCGTCGAAGTGCCCGGCCCGGTGGCCCGCGCGCGTTTCGGGGTGAGTCTTGATCACGATGCGCGCGCCGGGGTGTTCCTGCTGGGCATAGACCAGCATTTCGAGAAAGCGCGCCCGGTCCGCGCCTGACGCGGTGACGGAGGCGTCGCCCCGGGTCTGGTCGATCACGAGGACATAGCCCGGTTCCGGCACCGGGTGGGCGGGGTCGAAACCGCTGTATTTGCTCAGATGCGCCTCGCGCAGGCGGGCGATGGCGGCGCGGGCGCGGTTGAGAAGCGCGGTATCGTCGAGCGGATGTTCCGTGAGCAGGGTCTCAAGGTCCGAGGGCCGCGCCGGATCGAAGTGATTGCCCCGGCTGTCGATCAGCAGGCCCAGCGGTGGCTCGCCTGCGCGACCGGGGTGGAGCGAGCGCAGCATCGCGTCCTCGACGAAGACGAGCGGCACGTCGCGCCGTGCTGCCACCCGCCGCCCCCGGTGGGCGGTGGGGGAATTGCCCCAGACGGCGACGGCATCCCCCGGCCCCGGCAGGCCGAGGTGCAGCGAATGGCCCGAAAGCTGCAGGATGCGCCGCACCCGCCGGTTGGTCACGAAACCGCCGTTGTAGACGAAAAGCCGCCGGGTCCTTTCGGAACCGGCGGCGGGGGTGTCGTGGATGTCAGGCCCGGGGCCCATGCGGTCGCGTCAGCCCGAAGTGAGGGTTGCCAGCGAGGAGGCGGAGCCCGCGGTGCCCGTGATGGCGGAGATCACCTTGCTCCACTGGGTGAAGGGGGCTTCGGTCACGTAGAGCGTATCGCCGTCGCGGATCACGAAGTCGCGGGCCATGAACATGCCGTTAGGCTGGGTGAGGTCGAGCACATAGACCATGCGCTGCGCGCCCAGCAGATCCTGCCGGCCCAGCACCTGTTCGGCCACTTCCTCGGGTTCGTTGCGGAAGATGAAGACGCCGGTGGGATCGGCGCTGAGCGGGTTCAGGCCGCCGACCTGCGCGATGCCTTCCAGCGCCGAGAGGTTCTGCGATTCGAAGGGCACCTGTGCCTGCCCGCCTGTCGCGCCGAGTGCTGTGAAGGAGCGCGAGTCCTCCTCCACGAGGATCTGGTCGCCGCCGCGCAGCGCGATGTCGAGTTCGGGGTGATCGTAGAGGTCTTCGAACCAGATCTTGTCGCGCATGTTGCCGCGTACCACGGTGACCTGCGCGATTGCCGGTTCGATCGTCACGCCGCCCGCGCGCGCCAGCATGGTGCCCAGCGTCCGGGTCGGGCGTTCGATGGCATAGACGCCCTGCGCCCCCACGGCCCCGATGAGCGAGACGGTGGCCCCGTCACCGGCCATGCGGCGCACCTGCACCTGCGGATCGGGCGTCTGTTCGGCGAGCTTGTTGGTGATGATGCGGCGGATCGCTTCGGGCGAGTTGCCCGCCGCCCTGATCCGGCCCGCGTAGGGCACGAAGATGAAGCCGTTGCCGTCGACCTGTATCTCTTCAAGGATGGTGGCCGCACCGGTATCCCCAGCGAGCAGCCCGTCATCCACGTTTTCCCAGATCGTCAGGCCCAGGATGTCGCCCGCGCGTATCGTGTCGGAGCCGATCTGGCCTGCGTTCTTGAACGCGGGCGAGAAGCCGAGCGCCGGGGTGATGGCGGTGGCGCGGGTGACGCGGTCGTTCACCGCGACGATGAAGGCATCGCCTTCCTTTTGCACGGAACCAGAGTAGATTTGCCGCTTGTTCGGGCCCACCTGGGGCAAGCCGCAAGCGGATAGGACGGACAACGCCGCGATGAAAGCGACGGGACGTGCCCAGCGGAAATGTACGAAATTCACTGCCCGGTCTCCTCGACCTGTTTTATTCTGCCTCGTATTCGCCGGTTTTTTCGACGTAATTTCCCGAAAGCTACTGCAGAACGGGGGACAAATCTACTGTGAGGGCGGTGCCGGGTCAGGTGACGACGCGCAACTGTTGCCGAGGTGCCGCGGTGCCGAGGCTGAGCGCTTCATAGGGATCTTCGGGCGCCAGCATCATGTCGACCACCTGCCGCATGAGCTGTGTGCGCCCGCGCGCGGAATAGAAGCCCCCCGGCACCTGCGAGGTTTCGAGCAGGTAGCGGCGGTAATCCTTGTAGGCGCGGTTGTCGGGCCGGGTGGCCCCGGCGAAGAATTCCGGCAGGGGCTGTTCGGAGACGAATTCGGGCTGGTTGTAGACCGCCCGCCCGAAGACCCGCAGCGGGATCCCGCGCCACAGGACCTGTTGCCCGGCGGTCGAATTCACCGTGACGGCGCTGCGCGCATCGTTGAGCAACTGCGCAAGCTTGCCGCCACGGACGTAGTGCACCCGCGCCGCCACATTATGCAGCCGGGCGAGGCGGCGTATTTCGCCGCGCAGGGGCACGCGGCCGTCCTCCAGCGGGTGGGCCTTGACCACGAGGTGGTGATGCTGGGGCGCGCCGCGGGCGAAACCTTCGATCACCAGTTCGAGGAAATCCGACATCGTGTCGAAGGGGGAATGCATCTGGAACGCGCTGTCATGTTCCAGTTGCAGCAGCGCGAGGTGATAGGGGAACCCCCCCAGCCTGATCCGCAGGGTGGAGGCCAGCCGGTCCAGTGCCAGTGCGGGCATCAGCAGCAGCCGCTTGACGTAGAGCTGAAACTCCTTCGTGACCGGCAGGCTGCGGTGCGGGCGGAAGTTGCGGTAATCGCCGTTCCGGAACATGACGAACCAGTGATAGAGCGCGCCGTAGAAGATATGGTGGCGCATGTCGCCCCAGTGGCCTGGGGGCAGGGGGGCCTCCATGTCGGACTGGGCGAGCGCCTGTTGCATCTGGGCGATGTCCATGTCCATCAGGCGCGAATTGCCGTTCGATCCGCCCCGTTCGTAGGTGATCCAATAGGGGCGCATGTAGCCTTCTTCGAAGACATGCACGGTGAGCCCCCGGGCCTTGGCCAGCGCGACCGCCTCGGCGTGGACGGGGCGCGTATCGCCGTAGAGCACCACGTCGGTCACGCCCTTTTCCGTCACGATACCGTCGAAGGTTTCGGGCCAGTCCTCCACCGTGCCGCGATAGGGCATGTAGCTTGCGGGGTGGAACCAGAAGGCGCGGTCGCCCGCGTTGAAGCCCACGCGCCAGACATCCGCCCCCGCCAGCCGCAGCATCTTGCCCAGCCGGTTGAAGAAGGGCCCGTGCGGACCCTGAAGGAACAGAAAGACCCGGTGTTCCGGGGATGGGGGTGTCATGGTGGTCCTCGGATAGCGTCGATGGGCCGAATGAACCATAGGATAGGGGCAGAAATGTGGCTCTGCACGCCCCTTGCCTCAGGGCGGCGCGGGGGGTACGCAGACCGCAGCACCGAAAGGAACCCTATATGTTCACCGGCATCATCACCGACATCGGCACCGTGCTCTCCGCCCGGCAGGAAGGCGACCTGCGCGCGCGGATCGCCACGGGCTACGACACCTCGGGCATCGACATGGGGGCATCGATCGCCAGCGACGGCATCTGCCTCACGGTCGTGGACCTCGGCCCCGACTGGTACGAGGTGCAGATCAGCGCGGAGACGGTGGCGAAAACCAACGTGGCAGGCCGCTGGAGCGAGGGAAGGCGGCTCAACCTCGAACGGGCGCTGCGCGTGGGCGACGAGTTGGGCGGGCATATCGTGTCGGGCCATGTTGACGGCGTGGCCGAGGTGGTGGCCCTGCGCGAGGAAGGCGACAGCACGCGGTTCACGCTGCGCGCCCCTGACGCGCTGGCCCGCTTTATCGCGCCCAAGGGATCGGTGGCGCTGAACGGCACCTCGCTGACGGTCAACGAGGTGGATGGCAGCACCTTCGGCGTCAACATCATCCCCCATACCAAGGAAGCCACCACATGGGGCGAGGTGGCGGAGGGTGATCGCATCAACCTCGAGATCGACACGCTGGCCCGCTACGTGGCCCGGCTGGCGGAGACCGCTTGAAACCCCGCGTCCTCGCTTCCCATGAGGATCCGAACGGCACCACCTGCGTCGACATTCTGGCCTTCCCCGACGGGCGCTTCGGCTATGCGATGTTCCGGCGCGATCCGGAAGACGGGCATGGCTGGCGGAAGACGGGCGCGCCCGAGGGTCCCCGTTTCGCCACCCGGGCCGAGGCCGAGCAGGCGGCGCGTGACCTCGCGCCCTGGGTCTAACCCGCTCTGGCTTTCCCGCATGTGCTGCGGTATCCAGCGCCCAAATCCGCCAGAGGGATGCCGACCATGAACTTTGAAACGCCCGGACCCGTCGAGGAAGGCCTGTCACAGGCGATTGCCCCCATCGAAGAGATCATCGAGGACGCGCGCGCGGGGCGCATGTTCATCCTCGTGGATCACGAGGACCGCGAGAACGAGGGCGATCTGGTGATCCCCGCGCAATTCGCCGACGCGCAGGCGATCAACTTCATGGCCACCCACGGGCGCGGGCTGATCTGCCTGCCGATGACGGCGGAGCGGATCGACCACCTCGGCCTGCCGATGATGGCGGTGAACAATTCCTCGCGGCACGAGACCGCCTTTACCGTCAGCATCGAGGCCCGCGAAGGCGTGAGCACCGGCATCTCTGCCGCCGACCGCGCCCTGACCGTGGGCGTCGCCATCAGCGAACAGGCAGGCCCTGCGGATATCGCGACGCCGGGCCATGTCTTTCCGCTGCGCGCGCGTGACGGCGGCGTGCTGGTGCGCGCGGGCCACACGGAGGCTGCGGTGGATATCTCGCGGCTGGCGGGGCTGAACCCCTCCGGCGTGATCTGCGAGATCATGAAGGAAGACGGCACCATGGCGCGGCTGCCGGACCTCGTGGAATTCGGCAAGCAGCACGGGCTGAAAATCGGCACGATCAGCGACCTGATCGCCTATCGGCACAAGCATGACAACCTGCTGACGGAACGCGATGCGCGCCCCGTCACCTCCGCCTACGGGGGGGAGTGGATGATGCGCATCTTCTCCGACCAGATCACTGGCACCGATCACGTGGTGCTGACCAAGGGTGACGTGACCACGCCGGAGCCGGTGCTGATCCGGACCCATGCGGTCAACGCGCTGGAGGATATCCTCGGCCTCGGGCCCACCCCGGCGGATGAATTGCCCGAAGCCATGCGGATCATCGCCGCCGAAGGGCGGGGCGCGGTGATCCTGTTCCGTGATCCCTTCCCGCGCCTGCGGCTCGACGAGGATGAGGACGAGGCGCCGCGCATCGTCAAGCGGACGGGGCTGGGGGCGCAGATATTGTCCTCCATGGGGCTGCACGAGCTGATCCTGCTGACGGACAACCCCGATACCCGTTACCTGGGCCTTGATGCCTATGCGCTGTCGATCGTGGGCACCCGCCCGATCACCCGAAAGGATTGAACCATGGCCGGAACCGAAACCCACACCGTCCTTCCCCGCCCGGAGTTCGACCGGCCCGTGAAAGTGCTCATCGTGGTCTCGCCCTATTACAGCGATATCGCCGAGGGGCTGCTGAAAGGCGCGCGGGCGGAACTGGAGGCCGCCGGCGCCACCCACGAGACGATCGAAATGCCCGGCGCGCTGGAGATCCCCACCGCCATCGGCATTTCCGACCGGCGGACGCATTTCGACGGCTACGTGGCGCTGGGCTGCGTGATCCGGGGCGAGACGACGCACTATGAGACCGTCTGCAACGACAGCAGCCGGGCGCTGCAGCTTCTGGGGCTGCAGGGGCTGTGCATCGGCAACGGGATCCTGACGGTAGAGAACCGCAAACAGGCCGAAGTCCGCGCGGATCCCGAAGGCCAGAACAAGGGCGGCGGGGCTGCCGCAGCGGCCTTGCATCTCATTGCGCTGGGCCGTAAGTGGGGCGCCCAGACCAAGGGTATCGGGTTCAAGCCGCTGGGGCAGGACACCGTTCTTGCCCAGGGATCAGACGGACAAGAGATCACATGACAGGCACCGCTCCGGGATTGTCCGGAAACCAGAAGCGCAAGATGAAATCGGCGGCGCGGCTCTATGCCGTGCAGGCGCTGTTCCAGATGGAACATTCGTCGCAGACCGTCGAACGGGTGCGCCGCGAATTCCTCGACCATCGCTTCGGCGCGACCTACGACGGTGAGGAGATGCTGGATGGCGACATCACGCTGTTCGCGCGCCTGCTGGAAGACGCGGTGAACTATCAGGCGCCGATCGACCAGATGACCGACCGGGCGCTGGTGGCGAAATGGCCCATTGCCCGGATCGACCCGACCCTGCGCGCGCTCTTTCGCGCGGCGGGGGCCGAACTGCGCGATACGGGCACGCCGCCCCGGGTGGTGATCTCCGAATATCTCGACGTGGCGCGCGCGTTCTTTCCCGACGGCAAGGAAGCCAGCTTCGTCAACGCGGTGCTGGACCATATGGCGCGCGAAGCCCGGCCGGAAGCGTTCTAGGACGCGCTGACCGCGCTCTCTTCACCCTTTTGCAAATACTCAAATCCCGCCCGCGCCACGGGCGGAGCGGATCTTTGCAGTCCGAAAGCGGGGGAGTGTGACGGGAACCACGCCTGCCGGTCGGTATTTATTCCCGAGGACCTGTATGTACAGGTGGGCGCCGGGTAATCGAACCAGGGCTCGACCAGAGCCAGCTCCCTCGGATTTGCTTAAGGCCACTGGAATGTAACGTCTCACGAACAGGGCAGAACCCGTCACGGACCCTAGGTAGGGCCGCGCCGACCCGCCGACAAGGGGTCAGTTGCCCGCCTCTTCCGTTTCCGTGACGAGCCTGTAGCGGCTCAGCTCCTCCGGCAGCAGGACATAGATTTCATCCGGCGGGGTCGCCAGCGCATGGCGCATGACCAGCGGGTCTATTCCCATCTCGTCGAGATAGCCCATCACCTCGCCCTGGCCGCGCTGGATGTCCTCCACGGCGACGAAGGCGGGCAGCAGCGTGCTTTCGCCGAAATAATGCTGATGCACCCCGACGGAGGCGCTGTCGGGCACGTGCCGCTCCGTCCCGGCGGCCAGCAGGTAGGGGCAGGCTGAATAGCAGATGTCGCCGTCGCGCAGGGCGGTGGCGATGCCGCCCCGGCGCAGGTAGCGGCCAAGGTCGAGCGCATCGCCGACCGAGCCGCCCGGTGAATTGAGGTAGACGCGGGAGGGCGCAGGCTCCAGCGCCTCCAGTTGCTTGACGATCCGTTCCGCGTCGCCCGCCTCGATGGCGCCTTCCAGCAGGGCCGCGGCGCCGGCCTCCACCGGGGTCAGTATCAGCCGGTCGGGCAGGGCGG
>NZ_LWGH01000340.1:0-5961 GCF_001635395.1 Sulfitobacter sp. HI0129
CAGGTGCCGGTGTGGTCCGTGGTGCTGGGCGCTCTCATCCTGTCGGAACCGCTGCCCCCCTCGCTCATCTGGGCGATGGGGTTGATCCTGATCGGCGTCGCGGTCAGCCAATACGGGGCGCTGCGCCGTCTTTTCGGCAGCAAGCGCGCAGGGCGAGCGGATACCGCCGCCGCCCCGAACCGGGCCGACGCCTGAAAGCTTGCTGCGTCAGACGCGCACCGCGTCCGTCACCGCATCGACGACCAGCCGTACCGATTGCGCCATGAGGTCGGCATCCTCATGTTCCGCCATAACGCGGACGAGCGGTTCCGTACCGGATTTGCGGATCAGCAACCGCCCGCCCCCGCTCAGCCGCGCCTCGGCCTCGGCAATGGCGGATTTCACCACGGTTGTTTCGAGCGGGGCCTGCCCGGCGCCGAAGCGGACGTTTTCCAGCAGTTGCGGCACCGGCTCGAATTGCGCCAGCAATTCGGAGGAAGGTTTGCCGGAGCGGATCATCTCGGCCAGGAACTGCAGCCCCGCCATCAGCCCGTCACCCGTCGTGGCGTGGTCGGTCATCACGATATGGCCCGATTGTTCGCCGCCGAGGTTGAAGCCACCTTCGCGCATCCGCTCGACGACATAGCGGTCACCGACGCTGGTACGCTCCAGCCGCAGGCCCTTCGCTTCGAGAAACCGCTCAAGCCCGAGGTTGCTCATCACCGTGGCCACCAGCGCATTTCCGGCGAGGCGCTCTTCCGCGGCCCAGCGGGCGGCCATCAGCGCCATGAACTGATCGCCGTCGCCCACCCGGCCCTTTTCGTCGATCAGGATGACCCGGTCGGCATCACCGTCGAGGCAGATGCCCACGTCAGCGCCCCTTTCCACCACAAGGCGCGCGGCCTCCTCCGGGTGGGTGGAGCCGCAGCCGTCGTTGATATTGTGGCCGTTCGGGGAAACGCCGGTGCTGATGACCTCGGCCCCCAGTTCCCACAGGGTTTCCGGCGCCACGCAGTGGGCGGCCCCGTTCGCGCAGTCGATCACGACCTTGAGCCCATCGAGGCTCATCTGACGCGGGAAGGAGGATTTCACCCGCTCCACATAGCGAAAGCGCCCGTCATCGATCCGTTTGGCGCGACCGATCTGGCCCGCGCCGGTGGGTTCCACCCCCTCGGCCACCAATGTTTCGATCTCGCTTTCCGCCTGATCGGACAGTTTGAACCCGTCCGGGCCGAAGAACTTGATGCCGTTGTCATGCGCCGGATTGTGGCTGGCAGAGATCATCACGCCGAGGTCGGCGCGCATGGAACGTGTCAGAAGCCCCACCGCCGGTGTGGGCACAGGGCCCAGCAGCAATACGTTCATGCCAGTGCTGGTCAGCCCGGCGGTCAGCGCGTTTTCGAACATATAGCCCGAGAGGCGAGTATCCTTGCCGATCACCACCCGATGCGAACCGCCGCCATCGCGGCGGAAATAGCGACCCACGGCAGCGCCGATGCGCAGGGCGGTTTCCGCCGTCATCGGAGCGAGGTTCGCCGTGCCACGCACGCCGTCGGTGCCAAACAGTTTCGTCATTCAATCCTCGTTCGTCTCTTCAAAATATCCGCTCACCGACGCCTGCCAGAGCGCGCGGGCCTGAACCGTTTCGGCCACATCATGCACCCGCACCATCTGCACGCCCTGCGCGAAGCCCGCAAGAGCCACGGCGATGGAACCCGGTGCTCGATCCGCCGCCTGTAGGGCCTTGCCTATCGTTCCGATAAAGCCCTTGCGCGAGGCCCCCAGCAAAAGCGGCACGCCCAGCCCATGAAAGATGCCCAGCCGGGCCAGCAAAGCAAGGTTGTGCGCGCGCGTCTTGCCGAAACCAATACCCGGATCGGCGATGATGCGCCGACGCGGGATGCCCGCATGCTCCAGCGCCTGCAGCCGCGCGGCGAGGGCGTCGTAGACATCCAGCACCACGTCGTTATAGCGCGGATCGTTTTGCATGTCTTCCGGGGTGCCCTTGGCGTGCATGGCGCAGACGGGCACGCCCCGTTCGGCGCAAAGGCCCGGCATGGCCGGATCGTAGCTGAGCGCCGAGACATCGTTTACCAGATCGGCCCCTGCATTGAGCGCTGCGCGCGCAACCGCCGCCTTGCGCGTATCGACGGAGATCACCCCCCCGACCCCGGCTGCCCGCAACCCGGCGACAACCGGGACGACCCGGGCGATTTCCTCCTCCTCCGGGACGGTCACTGCACCAGGGCGGGTCGATTCGCCACCGATATCGAGGATATCGGCCCCTGCCGCCAGCATGGCGCGGCCGCGTTCGACCGCAGCCGCGGCATGGGCGTCCTTCCCGCCGTCGGAAAAACTGTCAGGTGTGACGTTGAGGATACCCATGATGCGCGGGCGGTTCATGCCAAGGCCCGCAATTTCCGACCGTGGTTCGGTGAGCTGTGCGGCCACATCCGGCGGCAGGGCCCTCGCGGGCAGGAAAGAGGGCGGCGCATCCCTGCGCAGCACCTCGACGTCGGTGAACCAGCCCCAGCCCCCGGCGAGTGGCAAGGCAGGCTCGGGCCGGGCAGGACCGATCTGAACCAGCGGTCGGTAATAAAGGGTGGCCATGGTGTTAAAGACGCTCCGCCGTGGCGGGCACGGCGCGCAGCGGCACGGAGGCGCCGCTGGGCACGTCCGCCCCGATGACCAGCATCTCTTCGGCGTCGAAGGTTGCCGCGAACCACGCGGCCAGCGCAACGGCGTCGCGCGGCTGGGCAGAGGGCGTATCGACGGCATCCAGCACGATCTTGGAAGGCGCCCAGACACAGGTCTGGCCGTTTTTCATGGCCCAGTCGAGTTCGGTACGGGTTTCAACCACCACGCAACGGTCGTCGCGGGCGGCAAGCACCCATGCGTTCTGTTCGATGGCCAGCAGGTCGATCCGGCGCTGCGCCATCCGGTGCGGCACCTGCGGGGCGGGCGTATCGGCGGGGCCCACGCAGATCACCACCGGGCGCCCGATCGCTTCGAGCTGATCCAGCCAGCCGGGTAGGTACGGCGACGCAATCGCCGCGTTGCTGAGGTAGACGAGTTCGGGATGGGTGCCGCCAGCGAAAGCCCGGTCGGCGGACCAGCCTTCATCCTTGGCGCGCACGATTTCCACCCCCAGTGCGCCCGGCCCGCGATCCAGCTTTTCGATGCGAACGAAAACCCGGACGGCCTGCGGTTCGTTCAGGATCCGATCCGCCACCCGTTCAGCCAGAGTTTCCAGAAGGTTGAGCCTTTCGTCCTTCAGTTCGGACGCAATCGCTTCGGTCACGCGGTCATAGCTCAGGATGCGGTCGACATCGTCGTCCACCGGCTCCGTGAGGGGGCGGACCTCCACGACGACGTTGAAGCAGATACGTTGGGTGACGCCGCGCTCGGCCTGAAAGGCCCCGATCTCGACTTCGACGATATGGTCGCGCAGCGAAATGCGGTCCAGCGGCTCGGACCCGGCGGTGGCATTCGCACGTTCAGAAGGATGCGCGAAGGCAAGGCGGACTTCGGAGGGCGGCATGGCACGGGCCTTCGATAGCTTCGCCACGGGCAAGGTGACGCTGGGCGCCTGCCTAGCAAGAACGGAGGCGCCGTGCCAGTGTCGAAACGCGGCGTCAGTTCGACGCTGTGCGCACGCCCTCGCGGTAGAAGAGATGCACGCCGATCTTGGCTGTGCGGGTGAAAACCTTTGACCAGTTCGGGCTGACCGCGGTGGTGTGATAATGCGTGGCACCGTCGGTAATGCGCGGGGCCTTTCCGTCCAGCACTGCCCGGGCAACCTTGCCCACACGGGCAAATGCGCGCGGTTCGGCGATGACTTCCTTGTGGCCATCGCAGGTATAGGTGAACTGGCACTGGTATTTCTTGCCAGTGCCCTGATTGATGACGCCGCAAAGCGTGCCGGGGAAGCGCTTGCTGCGAACCCGGTTGAGGATCACCTCCGCCACGGCGAACTGGCCCTTGACCGTTTCACCGCGCGCTTCGAAATAGAGCGCTTCGGCAAGGCACTGCCATTCGTCGCTGCCGGAGGCCTTGGGCTGCCGATCGATCCATGCGCGGGAAAATTGCACCGATTTCTTTTCAGCCTTGGGTTGCGCCACGAGCTGCTTGAGACGGTCGCTGCCCACCGATTCCAGACCCTCCGCTTCGATGCGGGCAAGGTCGAGAGCCTTGCCGGAGTTGGCTTCGGCAGGGGCGCCCAGAGTCAGGGCGGCGACTGCGAGGAGGGGCAGAAAATAGATCGGGAACAAACGCATGGGTCCTCTCGTTATCTAAGTGCGGCTTTCGGGCCGCTTAAAGAACTCGATCCCTTGGGTAAACCCGAGCGATTATGTTACGCGAAATCCCGCGCACGTGAGCTATTTGTTGCGTGTTGGTAAGTGCGCCCCTACCCTATTTTGTGACGTATCGCCAATTGGGCCGCAGCGAGCCGCGCAACCGGGACGCGAAACGGAGAGCATGAAACGTAGTCGAACCCCGATTCCCGGCAGAAGGAAATCGATTCGGGGTTGCCGCCATGCTCGCCACAGATGGAAAGCGTGATGCCCGGCTGCGCCTTGCGGCCACGCTCCGCCCCCAGTTGAAGTAGTTCCCCCACCCCATCCGTATCGAGCACGTGAAAGGGATCCTCAGCGTAGACACCCTGCTGCACGTAGTCCGACATGAAGCGGCCCGCGTCGTCGCGAGAGAGGCCATAGGTCATCTGGGTCAGGTCGTTGGTGCCGAAGCTGAGAAAGGCACAATGGGGGGCGATTTCGGCGGCGCGCAGCGCGGCGCGGGGCGTTTCCACCATCACGCCGAGGCGATAGGTAAAGCTGGCGTCCCGTTCGTTGCGCACGGCGGCGGCAATCGAATCGACAGACGTCTTTACAAGCTCGACCTCCCGCCGTGCCGATACCAGCGGGATCATGATCTCCGGCACCACCGGTTCCCCGTCGCGGCTGGCTTCGATCGTCGCTTCGAAGATCGCGCGGGCCTGCATTTCATAGATCTCGGGCACCGTGATGCCAAGCCGCACGCCACGCAGGCCCAGCATGGGGTTATACTCGGTCATCGCATCGATGCGGCGGGTGACACTGCTGAGCGGCAGGCCGAGCGCTTCGGCCAGTTCGCGCTGGCCCGCCTTGTCCATGGGCAGGAATTCATGCAGCGGCGGATCGAAAAGCCGGATGCAGACGGGCTGGCCCTGCATGATGCGGAAAAGCTGGGTAAAGTCGTCCCGCTGCATCGGCAACAGACGTTCCAGCACCGCGCGCCGGTCTTCGCCGGATTCGGCAAAGATCATTTCGCGCATCACGATCAAGCGGCTGGGATCGAAGAACATATGCTCCGTCCGGCAGAGCCCGATCCCATGCGCGTGGAAATTGCGCGCGGTCTGGGCATCCGCAGGGGTGTCGGCATTGGCGCGAATGCCGATGTCGGCGATGTCCTCGGCCCAGTCCATCAATTCCTGAAAGGTATCGTCGAGCGCGGCTTCCTGCATCTCCGCCTCTCCGGCAAGCACTTGCCCGGTGGAGCCATCGACGGTGATGATATCCCCGCCGACGAAAACGCGCCCATCGGCAGCGGTGATCTGCTTTTTCGCGAGGTTGAAGCGCATGTTGGACGCGCCCACCACGCAGGGCAGCCCCATGCCGCGCCCGATTACCGCCGCGTGGCTGGTGATCCCGCCGCGTTCGGTCAGAACGGCCTGCGCGGCATGCATGCCGCGAATATCCTCGGGGCTGGTTTCGCGCCGGACGAGAATACAGGCATCCCCGCGCGAGGCGAAAGCCTGTGCATCGGCGGCGGAAAAGACGATGCGCCCCGTGGCGGCCCCCGGGCTTGCGGCGATCCCCCGCCCGATAAGGTCACGCCGCGCTGTGGGTGACACCTGACGGTGCAACAGCTCCGTCAGCGTGCGCGGCTGTACCCGCATCACGGCCTCTTCGCGGGTGATGACCCCGTCCTGCGCCAGGGCAA
>NZ_LWGH01000341.1:0-8926 GCF_001635395.1 Sulfitobacter sp. HI0129
GGGGGGGGCACATGACGCAAGAAGCATCCGACGATCTGCGCAGCTTTCTGGACGGTAAACGTTTTTCCACCATCATGGCGGACCCGCCGTGGCGCTTTGCGAACCGGACCGGCAAGGTCGCGCCCGAGCACAAGCGGCTGGCGCGCTACCCGACCATGGAGCTTGCGGATATCTGCGCGCTGCCGGTGGCGGAACACCTTGCCGAACCGGCGCATTGCTACATCTGGGTGCCCAACGCGCTGCTGCCCGACGGGCTGGAGGTGATGCGCGCATGGGGGTTCGAGTACAAGTCAAACCTGATCTGGCACAAGGTCCGCAAGGACGGCGGTTCGGACGGGCGCGGCGTGGGGTTCTATTTCCGCAACGTGACCGAAATCGTGCTGTTCGGGGTGCGGGGCAAGAACGCGCGGACCCTGCCGCCGGGGCGCAGGCAGGTGAACCTTTTCGCGAGTCGCAAGCGCGAACATTCCCGCAAGCCCGATGAGCAATACGACATCATCGAAGCCTGCTCTCCCGGGCCTTACCTGGAGTTGTTCGGGCGCGGGCGACGCAAGAACTGGACCGTCTGGGGCAATCAGGCGGATGACGACTACAAGCCGGACTGGGATACCTACAAATACAACTCCGGTCTGGTGGCGGAGTAGCGCGGACCTGTTGCGCGCGGATCAAGGCTCATCCCGACCTGCAGGGCGCAGACCGGGATAAGCCATCCTGTTTCACGCAGCGTTACCGAGCGGGCTGACCCCCAGATCGCCCGCCTGCGGGATCATCACCGTGAGGTTGATACCATGGCTGAGGCTCTGGGTGATCACGAACTCGCCCCCCAGTGCCTTGGCCAGCGTATCGATCAGGGACAGGCGCAGGGTAATCGGGGTCGACCCCTCTGACAGCCTGCCGATCGTCCCGCTGTTCGATTCAAGATCGGTGAGTTGATAGGCGAGGTTCTGGGGAACATCCTCAAGCTGGAACTGGCCCACATTGCTGTGCACGGTGATCCGGACGCCGTCGGACCCTTCGCCTGTGCGGATTTCGATGCTTCCCCCGTCGGAGGCGGTGCAGGTCGCGGCATGCAGCATGGTGGAGACCAGCGTTTCCGCCGCGGACCTTATCAGGAAGACCTCCTGATGGCCGGGGGTATCCATTGCAACGGAGACGCCTGCCTTTTCGGAATGGAGGTGCTCCAGATCAATCGCCTTGTTGACGATTTCGGTCAGATTGCAAGGCTCGCTGTCCTCTTCGATCTGGCGTCGGCTTTCCACGTCCGACATTTCCAGAACCGAATTCAGCGTCTGCAGCAGGGCTTCGCCGGAGGCCGAGATCTTTTTCACGAAGGCCTTGGTCTGGGGGTCCTGCGCCATGCTGTTGGAGCTGGATTGCAGCAAGGCGGAGAACCCGAGGATATGCGTCAGCGGGGTTCTGAAATCGTGTTTCATCCCCGACAGCATGTTGAACTTCTCGGAGTGTTCCCGTTCGAGTTGCTCATACTGGTATGTGGCCGAGGCGATGGAACTGTCCAACCGGATGATGCATTCCTGCAGGCTGCTCATCAGAATGCCCGCTTCGTCCTCGTAGGAAACGGGAAGGCGGGGCAATGTCCGATCCTTCAGATAGGCCTGGGCGGCTTTCGACGCGGTACGCACCGGCGAAAGCAGCGAATGCATCACGAAGAGGGTGGCGCCCGTGCCCAGAAGGGTCGCCAGCAGCATGGCCGCCAGAACGTCGAGTTGCGCCATGATCGGCGTCGGGTCTGCAGTCAGCGCATAGCTCACGGCCCCGAACATGGGAACATGGACGCCGATAAAGCTGACCAAGAGAATCTTGCCTTCGTAGGTCGCAGGCCAACGCTTGCGGGCTAAGTAGCTGTACAGTTTCACTGGTTCATCTTTCCTTGAACAATTAATGGCCGTTAACTACTGGGGCAATTGGAGCCAAAAGATGGCTTTGATCTGTTCGCGCCACGGTGTTTTGGCCGATTTGGTTGAAACATGCATTTGCAAACAACCTTTGCGGTATCAGCGTCAGACCAAGGTAGGGGGAGCCGGATGACAGAGGCCGAGGCACAGCAATTCCTTGAAACGAATTTCGCCCCCTGGGTGCTGGACCTGAAACCGCGCGTAACCGCGATCGGACCGGAGGGGGCGAGCCTGACAATCCCGATCGGGCCGCATCTGCTGCGCACGGGGGGCATCCTGTCCGGTCAGGCGGTGACGGCGCTGGCGGATACCGCGATGGTACTGGCCTGCGGTGGCCATGCGGGCGAGATGATCCCGGTGGGGACCGTCACGCTCGATACGCAGTTTCTACGCCCGGCAAGCGGCGAGGCGCTGATCGCCCGCGCCGAGGTCACCCGCGCGGGCCGCAGCATGATATTCGCGCGCGCCGAATTGACGGAAGCACCCTCGGGCAAGACCGTGGCGCTGGCCACGGCGACCTTCGCACGATAAGCCCATTGGCAGCCCTGCCCCCTGCCCCGGGGACAGCGCGCACCGGGCCACCAAATCGTGAGGCGGGCGTGATATTTGCCGCTTGAACTGCGGGGCGTGGCGGGCCTTACTGGGACCATGCGTCGCCCTCTCATCCTTCTTCTGCTTTTCACGTTGGCCGCCTGCGGAAGGCCGCTCACAACCAATGAGCGGCAGTTCATGTCGACGATTCACGGCGCGACGCTGGACCTTGACCGGGTGCGCCTGCATGACGGCGCGCCGACGCGGGCTGTGACCTTCCGGCGCAAGCCGCGCCCGCGCACCACCTGCCGCGAAATGATCCTGCCGCCGGTCGAAGAAGAAAAGATGGTGACGTCGAAACCCGCCGCCGTCGCCCTTTGGAACACTGTCCTGTTCGACCGGGACTGGTATCTCGACGATTACCTGCCCGAGTATCCCGACAAGGTGAACCTGATCGCGGCCATGCTGCTCGCGCATGAGGTCACCCATGTCTGGCAGTGGCAGAACCGGCGCACGACGGGCTATTCCCCGCTGCGGGCGGCCACGGAACATTCGGTCAGCGACGACCCCTATCTTTTCGACATCGGGGCGGACCGGCGCTTCGGCGATTTCGGCTATGAACAGCAGGGCTCCATCGTGGAGGAGTTCGTCTGCTGCCGCGCGCTGGCCCCTGCGGCCCCCCGGACCGAGCGGTTGCATGCGCTGATATCGCAGGTCATGCCCGTGGCACCGCTGCCGCCCGCGCCCACCGCCGATGTGACCGTGCCATGGGACGGTGTCGATCTGGACGCGATCTGCCAATAGCCTTGCCTCTGCCCGTCGGCGCGGCCATTCTGCCGCCAAAACCGGACGATGAGAGGAGCAGCCCATGGCCCATTACGCGCTGATCATGCTGGCGGCGGGCATCGGGATACCCCTGCTGGCGGCGCTGAACGCCGCGCTGGGGCGCGCCATCGGCTCCCCTGCGGCGGCGGCGACGGTTCTTTTCGTGATCGCCTTTTCCGTGAGCCTGCTGCTGGCGCTTGTGACGGGGCCGCAGGCCTTCGCCCGCATGGCGACGGCACCGCGGCACCTGTTCCTCGCCGGTTTCCTCGTGGCGTTCTACGTGCTGTCGATCACCTATATCGCCCCGCATTTCGGCGTGGGCAACGCCATCTTCTTCGTCCTGCTGGGGCAACTGATCAGCGCGGCGGCGATAGATCACTACGGGCTTTTCGGGGCGCAGGTCGCCCCGTTGGGCTGGGCGCGGATGACAGGTATCGCGTTGATGGCGGCAGGGGTCTGGATGACGCAGCAGGTCTGATCTCCCCCCTGCGGCAGGGGCGCAGCCTAAGCGGCGGCGAGATCCGTCACCAGCTTCCACAGATCGTCGGCAACGTCGACCGGATCGGAGGGCACCCGGTTCTGGCCCGGCATGCGGCCCCCCGGATCGGTCTGGCAGGCCTCTGCCAGCGTGCTTAATCGTTCGGCAAAGTTCGGGCCGGTCGCGGGATCAAGGACGATGTAATATTGCCCCAGATCGTGGGGCGCGCCCTCGGGCGCCTTCAGCGGTTTGACGTCCTGCGACAGGACCCCGCCCGCCATGCCGGCGGCCAGAATCTCGGCCATCAGCCCGAAGCCCCAGCCCTTGTACGCCCCGATCGACACCAGAGAGCCGGCAAGCGCCGCTTCGGGGTCCGTGGTCGGGTTGCCGTCGGCATCCAGCGCCCAGCCTTCGGGAATCCTCTCTCCGGCGGCCTTGGCCATGGTGATCTTGCCCAATGCGACGGTGGTGGTGGATTGATCGAACTGCATCGCCACCCCGCCCTGCCCGTCCGGCACGGAAAAGGCGATGGGATTGGTGCCGATGATGCGGGTCTTGCCGCCCGGTGCCGCGACGATGGGCGAAGCGTTGGTAAAGCCGATGCCGATCATCCCGGCCAGCGCGATCTGTTCGGTGAAATACCCCAGCGATGTGCAGGTATGCGCCTTGCCCACGCCCAGCGTAGCGACACCAGCCTGCCGCGCGGCATCCAGCGCCACGGGCAAGCCGTAGCTGAAGGCCGGCTGGGCAAAACCGTAACCCGCATCGACAAGTACCACGGCCGAGCGCAGGGTGCGCACGTCTGGCCGCGCATCGCCTTTCACACGGCCACTGCGCAACTGCTGGCAATAACTCTCCACATAGTAGAGCCCGCAGATCCGGTTGCCGTGGCTTTCCGCGATGGCGACGGCACGCGCCACCTCTGCCGCCGGAAAGGCGTCAGCCCCATGGGCCATCAGAGCCGTCTGGGTGACAGTCTCGATTTCTTTCAACGATACCTGAACCATGCGCGTCCCCCCGGCGCGGGAATGGCGCCGGGAATGACTTTCTCGCAGCACTGCCGTGGGGTCAAGCGCCGCGTTGATGCGGGGTCATTTGCGCCAGACTTTGCACGCGCGAGTTGTGCGCAGACGAGGCCAATGCGGCGGTCCGGGTCAGACCGGTACGAGATGCCCGCCGTCCAGCCTGATCTGCCGGTCCATCCGGGCCGCGAGGTCGAGGTTATGCGTCGCGATCACGGCGGCAAGCCCGGTGCCGCGCACCAGCGCCATCAGCGCGTTGAACACCTGGTCGGAGGTGCCGGGATCGAGGTTGCCCGTCGGCTCGTCCGCCAGCAGCAGCTTGGGCGCATTGGCGAGCGCACGGCAAAAGGCCACGCGCTGCTGTTCGCCGCCCGACAGCGCCGCCGGGCGGTGATCGGCGCGGGCGGCGATGCCCACGTCCGCCAGCAAGACGCGCGCGCGATCCTCGGCGCTGCTGCGCGCCACGCCATGGGCGAGCTGCGGCAGCACGATGTTTTCCAGCGCCGTGAACTCGGGCAGAAGATGGTGGAACTGGTAAATGAAGCCCACGTCCGCGCGGCGCACGGCGGTGCGGCGGCGGTCCGACAGGCCCGTCATCTCGGTGCCCGAAATGCGGATGCTGCCCGCGTCGGGTGTGTCCAGCAGGCCCGCCATGTGCAGCAGCGTGGATTTGCCCGCGCCCGAAGGCGCCACCAGCGCCACGACCTCGCCCGCCTGCACGGTCAGATCGACGCCGCGCAACACGTTGATCTCGTTCGCCGCGCCCTTGTTGTAGACCTTCGCGATGCCGCTCAGTTCCAATACCTGATCACTCATAGCGCAGCGCCTCCACGGGGTTCATGCGCGCGGCGCGGCGCGCGGGAAAGATCGTCACGATAAAGGACAGGCCCAGCGACAGGGCCACCGCCGACAAGACGTCGCCCAGTTGCAGCTTGGCCGGCAGGAAATAGATGCCCCGGATCGAGGCATCCCATGCGGTGCCCCCCGAGGCCCAGTTCACGGCGGCGAAGATCTGATCCACGTAGAGCGCGAACAGCACGCCGAGGATCACGCCCAGCGCCGTGCCGATCAGACCAGTGAAGGCCCCGCAGATGAAGAAGACCCGCAGCACCGATCCTTCGGTCAGTCCCATGGTGCGCAGGATGCCGATGTCGCGGCCCTTGTTCTTCACCAGCATGATGAGGCCCGACACGATGTTCATGGCGGCGATCAGCACGAGGATGCTGAGGATCACGAACATCACCCTGTCTTCGATATCCAGCGCCGACAGGAAGGAGCCCGAGGCGTCGCGCCATGTCCAGGCCTGTGCGCGCTCCCCCGCGACGAGCGACAGCTCCAGCGCCAGATCGTCCGCCGCCTCGGGATTTTCCAGCATGACCTCCAGTTCGGTCGCGACACCTTCGCGGTTGAAGAAGGACTGCGCCTCGGCCAGCGGCAGGTAGGCGCGAGTGCGGTCGATGTCGTAGCGGCCCGCCTCGAAGATATAGACTACCTCGTAGCCGTTGACGCGCGGGCTGGTGCCGAAGGCCGTCTTTACCCCATTGGGAGAGATCAGCTTGATGATGTCGCCCACTTCGGCGCCCAGCGTCTGCGCCACGCCGGTGCCGATGGCGATGCCTTCGTCAAAGCGGTCGATATCGCCGCGCGCGTTCTCCGACCCCGCGATGCGCGGGATTGTCTTCAGGTCTTCCAGCGCGATGCCGTAGACTTCGACGCCCGCGTTCTGCTGGCGCATGTTGGCCATGACCTGCCCCCGCACCAGCGGGGCCACGCGGGTGACGCCCTCTACCCCGGCCACGCGGGCCGCCATTTCGGCGTAATCGGGAATGGTGCGGTCCACCTGCCCCGTCTCGGACACCTCACCGAGGTTGTAGATCGTGACATGGGCGTTGGCACCGAGGATCGTGTCCACGAATTCGGCGCGGAAACCGGAGCGTACCGCCAGCGTGGCGATCAGCGCGAAAACCGCCAGCGTGATCCCGGCAAGGCTGATCCACGTCATGACGCTGACGCCGCCCTCTGCCCGCCGTGCCCTGAGATAACGCCATGCGATCATCCATTCGAAGGGCGCGAAAGGTGCGGGTTTCGAGGGGGTCTTGGCCATATGCGGTCTCGCGGTGGTGAACAGGGCTGCGCGCGGGCGCGGGATGGTAGGCGGCGGGCGATGCGAAACACGCGGTCAGCCCGCCCCCGCAGCCCCCCTACTCCGACGAAGGGGCCAAAGCAACATGCGCAGCAGCGCCCAGCCCAGCAGCCCGGCCAGAAGCGCCCCTGCCCCGGCAAAGCTCAGCCCCGCGAAGGTGAGCGGCATCGCGGGTTGGTAGACGGCCCATGCGGCCCGCGCGATCTCGGGGTCCGACATATAGGGGAGCCGGTAGGCCCGCATGAAGGGGCCTTCGCCCTCCAGCATCGCAAGGTCCCGCCGCAGGGCGTCATAGCGGGCGAAGGTGCGCGCCATGTCGATGCGGCGGCGTTCCATGAAAGGCGTGCCGCGCATCTGCGCCAGCGCCCCCGTCCGGTCGAGACCGACCGCCGTGGCGGAAGCGTCGAAATCCGCGACCACGTCTTCCAGCGCATCCACCGCGCCGCCCAGCCGTTGCAGATATTGCTGCGAAAACTCGGGAAACTGGGATCCGGCGAGCCCGCCCGCAACCCCCAGAGCGAGGACCAGCGCACGCAAGATCATCGGGCCGACCCGGCGCGGGCGCGGGGCGGGACCGGATCATGGTCGGTTCGGGTCACGTGCATGCTCCCCACCCCTGCCCCTGCTGATGAAGGGCGATGATGCGGCAGCGCCCTCAGACGATGCCCTTGTAGATGTCCGACAGCCGGGCGACGGCGGCGGCGGGAGGCAGCTCTTCGCTTTCGCCGGTGCGCCGGGAGGTCAGTTCGACCACGCCATTCTTCAGCCCGCGCGGCCCCACGGTCAACCGCCACGGCAGCCCGATGAGGTCCATTGTCGCGAACTTGCCGCCTGCGCGTTCGTCCCGGTCGTCGTAGAGCGGCTCCAGCCCCGCCGCGACCAGATCGGCATAGAGCGCCTCGCAGGCCGCGTCGGCCTCCGCATCGCCTTGCTTGAGGTTCACGATACCCGCGTGGAAGGGGGTGACACCCTCTGGCCAGATGATGCCTTTGTCGTCATGCGACGCCTCGATGATCGCGCCCAGCAGGCGGCTGACGCCGATGCCGTGGCTGCCCATGTGGACGGGAACGCTCTTGCCGTCGGGGCCCTGAACGGTGGCACCCATGGCGTCGGAATACTTCGTGCCGAAGTAGAAGATCTGCCCCACTTCGATGCCCCGCGCGGTGCGGCGTCGCTCTTGAGGGATTTGGTCGAAAAGGGCCGCGTCATGGGTTTCATCAGTGCGGGCATAGAGGCGGGTGAACTCCTCCATGATCGCGGCGCACTGGGCCTTGTCGTCATAATCGATGTCCCGGTCCCCGAAGGTGAGGTCCGTGACCGCGCTGTCGTAGAAGACCTCCGATTCGCCCGTTTCCGCCAGAACGAGGAATTCATGGGTGTCGTCGCCGCCGATGGGCCCCGAATCCGCGCGCATGGGAATGGCCTGCAGCCCCATGCGCTCATAGGTGCGCAGGTAGCTGACGAGGTGGCGGTTGTAGGCGTGCAGCGCATCCTCTTTCGTCAGGTCGAAGTTGTAGCCGTCCTTCATCAGGAATTCGCGGCCGCGCATGACGCCGAAGCGGGGGCGAATCTCGTCCCGGAATTTCCACTGGATCTGGTACATGGTGAGCGGCAGGTCGCGGTAGCTGCCGACATGGGCGCGGAAGATGTCCGTCACCAACTCCTCCGCCGTGGGGGTAAAGAGCATGTCGCGGCCGCCGCGGTCCTTGATGCGCAGCATTTCCTCGCCGTAGGCGTCATAGCGCCCGCTTTCGCGCCACAGATCCGCCGACTGGATCGTGGGCATCTGCATGGCAAGATGCCCCGCGCGGGCCTGTTCCTCGTGCACGATATCCTCGATCCGGCGCAGTACCTTGAAGCCCAGCGGCAACCACGAATAGATGCCCGCCGCCGCCTGTTTGATCATGCCCGCCCGCAGCATCAGCCGGTGGCTCACGATCTGTGCTTCGCTGGGGTTTTCCTTCAGCACGGGCAGGAAATATCTGGTCAGACGCATGGGGCGGCTCCTGAAAAA
>NZ_LWGH01000342.1:0-4486 GCF_001635395.1 Sulfitobacter sp. HI0129
TGCAGGCCATGGGCGCATTGGGGGGCGGCGTGGCGGCAAGCCTTGCGAACGGACTGGACTATGACAGGGCGCTGGTCCTCGGGCTCGCCCTGCTCGTCCTGTTGCCGACGAAGCGTGAATTCTACCGCTCGACCCGCCTCACACGCAATGTACTCAGCATCCGCTGGATGCTCATGATGGCCAGCCTCGGTGTCGCGGTGCTGGCGATCCTGTTCTTTGCGCACAAGGCGACCCCCTATGCCAACGAACTCTGGTGGCAATTCGCGGCCGATCAAACCGCGCCGAGGGCGTTGCGCGCGGCGCTCGTCGGCTTCATCGCTTTCGGGCTGATGACCCTGGTCTTCGCCCTGAGGCCGGGCGCCTTTTCCCATGACCTCGCCACGCCGGAGGAGCTGGAGCGCGCCCGGACGATCATCGAAAATCAGCCCGACCCCGAAGGGAACATCGCACTGACGGGGGACAAGAGCCTCCTGTTTTCCGAAACCGGCAGATCATTCCTCATGTACCGCATTCAGGGCCGGACATGGGTGGCATTGCACGAACCTTTCGGCGATCCGGACGAGTTCATGCAGCTCGTCTGGGAATTTCACGATGCCGCCTATGCCGCAAACGCGCGCCCGGTTTTCTATTCCGTCTCGGCCAATTCCGTGCCGCTCTGGCTCGATATGGGTCTTTCGCTGGTCAAAATGGGGGAGGAAGCCGTTATCCGCCTCGATGCATTCAGCCTGGATGGAAGCCATCGCAAGAGGCTCCGAACCGTCCACAACCGCGCCCGGCGGGATGGATTGAGCTTCGACATGATCCCAGCGCCGATTTCGCCCGAGACGATGACAACCCTCAGATCCATCTCGGACGAATGGCTGCGGTCCAAACCGGGGGGAGAAAAGGGTTTCTCGGTCGGGTCCTTCGACGCCGAAAGGCTTGCCCGTTTTCCGGTCGCCACCGTCAGCTACGAAGGTCGGATCGTTGCCTTTGCAAGTCTGTGGCTGACCAACGCAAAGGAACAGGCCGCCATCGACCTCATGCGTCATGTGGAAGGGACGCCCGCGGGGCTGATGGACTTTCTCTTCACGGAGCTGCTGCTGCACTTCAAGGCGGAAGGTTACCGTGAATTCAGCCTTGGCAATGCACCGCTCTCAGGGCTCGAAGCACGGCGCGGGGCGAAGCTGAGTTCCCGCCTCGGCGCGTTCGTCTACCGGCACGGAAGACAGTTCTACAACTTCGAGGGCCTGCGCAATTTCAAGGACAAGTTCGATCCCGATTGGCGGCCTGTCTATATCGCCCTGCCGCCGCGCGCCAATGTCCTTGGTGTCGCGACGGATGTCGTAACGCTTATCGGGGGCGGCGTGCGCAGCACGCTGGGCAGGAAAAAGACCAAGGTCGATGCTTGATCGGATGGGTTCGGAGGACCCCTGACCCGTCGCCAAACGTCACATCATGCGGGCAAACTGGTTGAACAGGATCCAGATCGTGCCCCCCACCATCATCACGATGATGAGCGAGGTGAACAGGATCATCAGCAGGTCGTCCCGGTGCGACTTTCCAAGGTCGATGTGCAGAAAATATCGGAAATGCGCAACGATCTGTAGAACAGCCAGCACCGATACCACGCCCAGCGTCCAATAGCGCGGCAACACGGACAGCCAGACAATACCAAAGGCGGCAAGTGTCAGGGTCAGCGTTACCGCGGCACCGGTCAGGTAGTGGCGCAGCTCCCTGCCGTGGCCCGGCAGTTCGGAATCGGGAAAACGGTCGTCGTTCATCGGGCAACTCCGGAGAGGTAAACAAAGGTGAAGATGGCGACCCAGACAACATCCAGCATGTGCCAGAAAATCGACAGGCGCAGGATCCGCAGCTTGACGTCGGGCATCAGCCCGAAGCGACCGATCTGGATCAGTAGGACGAGCATCCACACTGTCGCGGCGATAACGTGCAGGCCGTGCATGCCGACCAGCAGAAAAAACACCGACAGGAACCCGCTGCGCTGGGGCGGCGCGTCATCATGAACAACCAGGCTATAGAAATCCCAGCCTTCCATCGCGACAAAGACAAGCCCCAACGCGCCGGTCGCCAGCATCCACAGAACCAGCCCGCGCCGATCATCCTGATACTTCAAGTGCAGCGCCGCCATCCCGAACGTCACGCTGGAGGCAAGCAACAGCAGCGTTTCGATGAAGGGGTTGCGCAACTCGAACAGCTCCGCAGGGCCGGGGCCGTCGGCCAAACCATGCACACTGGCGTCGGCATAGGTCGCCAGTATCACGGCGAACAGCACGAGGTCTGACATCAGGAATATCCAGAACCCGAAGACCATCGTCTCGGCCTGACGGTGCGTTTCGGCATGAGCCTGACCGAGGTTCAGCCCCCCGTGAAGGCGATTGCTATGGCTCATGGGGAAACCTCCGCAAGGCCCCGGTTCTGGCGCGTCGTCTCTGCGAACCTGTCAACGGGGCGGGCGCTTTCAACCTCTGCGAGCCATGCGCGCTCCTTGGCCGCCACTTCGCGCGCCGGGATCACGCGCGCGATGTCTTGCTGAAAGCTGCGCACGATCACGATAACCCAGATGCCGGTAAAGGACAGCGCGACCAGCCACCAGATCTGCCATGTGATGGCAAAACCGAACGCCGCAGCAGCGAGGCCGATCAAGGGGGCTGTCGCCGAATTGCGCGGCATCTCGATATCTTCATATCGTTTCGGTTCACGATAGGCGCGGCCATCCTGTTTGGCCTCCCAGAAATCATCGTGGCTTCTGACCTGCGGCAGCATCGCGAAATTGTATTCAGGCGGGGGGGAGGAGACCGACCATTCCAACCCGCGACCGTCCCATGGATCGCCCAAGGGTGCGGCAAGGCGGTCGCGGTTCCTCACACTCACCCAAAGCTGGATGAAAAGACAGGCAAGACCTGCAAGGATCAGCGCCGCACCGGCCAGCGCCGTCAGCAGATAGGGAACATACTGCGGTTCGAACCATTGCGAACTTCGGCGCATCGCCCCCATTAGCCCCAATGCATAGAGCGGCATGAAGGCGAGGTAAAAGCCCCCGAACCAGCACCAGAAGGCGGCCTTGCCCCAGCGTTCGTCGAGGCGGAAGCCGAAGGCCTTGGGAAACCAGAATTGCACCCCTGCTATCATTCCGAACAAAAGGCCCGGGATCAGCATGTTGTGAAAATGAGCGACAAGGAACAGCGAGTTATGTACTGCGAAATCGACCGGCGGATTGGCGAGGATCACCCCCGTGAGCCCCCCGATCACGAAGGTAACGAGGAATGCCACCGAAAACAGCATCCCCGTGGTCAGGCGGATCCGCCCGCGATACATCGTCAGCAACCAGTCATATACCTTGACCCCGGTCGGCACGCCAATGGCCATGGTGGCCACGCCGAAGACCGCATTCAGGTTGGCCCCCTGCCCCATCGTGAAGAAATGGTGCAGCCAGACGGTGAAGGACAGGACCGCGATCACCATGGTCGCATAAACCAGTGATCTGTACCCATAGAGCGTCTTGCCGGAAAAGGTCGCGATCACCTCCGAATAGATGCCGAATGCAGGCAGGATCAGGATGTAGACCTCCGGATGGCCAAAAAGCCAGAACAGGTTCGCATAGTTCATCATGTTGCCGCCCGACCCGGCGGTGAAGAAATGGAACCCCGCGTAGCGATCCAGCGCCAGCATCAGCGTGGCCACCGTCAGCGGAACCATGGCAAAGATCATCAGGATGGACGTGCACAGCGCCGTCCAGCAGAACAGCGGCAGACGGAACAGCTCCATCCCCGGGGCGCGGTTCTTGTAAAGCGTGGTCGCGAAGTTGATGCCGGTCAGCGTGGAGCCAAGCGAACTGAGCGTTACCGCCCAAATCCAGTAGTCCACCCCCACACCGGGGCTGAATTCGATCCCGGTATAGGGCGGATACCCTGTCCATCCGCCGGTGGAGAATTTGCCAACGACGAGCGAAATCATCACCAGCCCCGCCCCGGCGGCTGTCAGCATCAGGCTGATGGCGTTCATCCAGGGAAAGCTCATGTCCCGCGCCCCGATCTGCAGGGGCATCACGTAGTTGATAACACCTGTCAGGAAGGGCATCGCCATGAAGAAAATCATGATCGTGCCATGGGTGCTGAAAAGCTCCCCGAAATGCTCGGCAGTCACGATACCGGCGTCATTCACCGCGAGCGCCTGCTGAAGCCGGATCAGTGCCGCCTCCACCACCGCGCGGGCCAGCATGATGCCGGCGATCACGATATACATGATGCCGATCTTCTTGTGATCGAGGCTGGTCAGCCAGTCGCGCCATAGCGGCCCCCATCCGCGATAGACGGTGAGCAAAACGGCAACCGCCAGCGCCCCCAGCACCACCAACCCACCTGCCGCTGCCGCGATCAGCTCTGACAGGGCGGGATGGTTCCACGCGCGCAGGAAAGGCAGGGCCTGCCAATCAAGACGGCCCAGCAACCAATATGTCATCTCGTCATTCATGGGCCACCCCGTC
>NZ_LWGH01000343.1:0-22026 GCF_001635395.1 Sulfitobacter sp. HI0129
GTGGCGGGCGGTTTGGAACTGGCCCTGTGGTGCGACATGCGCGTGGTCGCCAAGGACGCTGTCATGGGGGTCTATTGCCGGCGGTGGGGGGTGCCGCTGGTGGATGGGGGCACGGTGCGCCTGCCCCGGATCGTCGGGCAAGGCAGGGCGAACGACCTAATCCTTACCGGTCGCCCGGTGCCCGCGCAGGAAGCCTATCAGATGGGACTGGCCGACAGGATGGTGGCGCAGGGCGCCGCGCTTGACGAAGCCTTGACGCTGGCGGAAAGCCTCACCCGGTTTCCGCAGGGCTGCATGCGCGCCGATCACCTTTCGGCCCGGCTGGCGCCTGCCGAACTGGCGAGCGCCCTGCGGCGGGAGTGGGCCTCTGCCGCGATGTTCCATTCCGAAGGCCGCGAGGGGGCCGCACGCTTTGCGGCGGGTAAGGGACGCGGCGGGGACTTCGGCCTCATCTGAAGCGCATCCCGCGCCCCGCCCGTCGCTTGCCCTTGCGGCGGGGCTGGGATAGACGCGGGCGCAATCGCCGCAGCAGGATCATATGCCATGGCCAAGACGAAAAAGAGCCCGCGCCCGAAGGCCGAAACGCCGAAAGGCTTCCGGGATTATTTCGGTGTCGAGGTCACGCGCCGCACCGAAATGCTGGCCAGGATCGCGGCGGTCTATCACCGCTATGGCTTCGACGCGCTGGAAAGCTCCGGCGTGGAAACGGTGGAGGCTCTGGGCAAGTTCCTGCCCGATGTCGACCGGCCCAACGAAGGCGTCTTCGCGTGGCAGGAAGATGCCGAAAGCGACAAGCCCGGCGACTGGCTGGCGCTGCGCTATGACCTGACAGCCCCGCTCGCTCGCGTCTATGCCCAGCACCGCAACGATCTGCCCACCCCCTACCGCCGCTATGCGATGGGGCCGGTCTGGCGCAATGAAAAGCCCGGCCCGGGGCGGTTCCGCCAGTTCTACCAGTGCGATGCCGATACCGTCGGCGCATCCTCCGTCGCGGCGGATGCGGAGATCTGCGCCATGTTGGCCGACTGCCTCGAAGAAGTCGGTATCGCCCGGGGCGATTACGTGGTGCGGATCAACAACCGCAAAGTGCTGAACGGGGTGCTTGAGGTTGCTGGCCTTTCCGGCGACGACAAGGAAGCCGAACGCGGCATTGTTTTGCGCGCGATCGACAAGCTCGACCGGCTGGGGCCGGATGGCGTGCGCGCCTTGCTGGGCGAGGGCCGCAAGGACGACAGCGGTGATTTCACCAAGGGTGCGGGACTGAGCGAGGAACAGATAGTTCTGGTGATGGGATTTGTTTCGGCGAATGACGAAGTTCTAGCTCAGATTGAGCATCTCAATCAAAGTAGCGCTAACTATTCTGAAGACCCCATCGCACTTGATTTTTCTAACGAGTTACGGCGAGTTTTCAGCGAGGCAGATAGATCGGGTACGGCTCCGAGCGAATTAAGGAACAAACTTACAATTTCGTACCTAAGGCGTTTGGTAAGCGATTCAGTTATGGGCCTAGAGGGCGTGCATGAGCTAGGCCTCATCGCAGACCTACTTAGTGCGCAAGAGTATTTCGCGGACCGCATCGTGATCGACCCCTCGGTCGTTCGGGGCCTCGGCTATTACACCGGTCCCGTCTACGAGGCGGAACTGACGTTCGAGATCGAGGACGAAAAAGGCCGCAAGCGCAATTTCGGCTCCGTCGCCGGGGGCGGGCGGTACGACGATCTGGTCAAGCGTTTCACCGGGCAGGAAGTGCCGGCGACCGGCGTTTCCATCGGGGTGGACAGATTGCTCGCCGCGCTGGAGGCGAAGGGGCGGCTGGATGCGACCCACGAGGGACCGGTCGTCGTCACGGTGATGGATCGTGACCGGATGGCGGATTACCAGTCCATGGTGGCCGAACTGCGCTCCGCCGGGATCCGCGCCGAGGTCTACCTCGGCAATCCGAAGAACTTCGGCAACCAGTTGAAATACGCCGACCGCCGGAACAGCCCTGTTGCCGTGATCGAAGGGGGCGACGAAAAGGACCGGGGCGTGGTCCAGATCAAGGATCTCATCCTTGGTGCGAAACTGGCGCAGGATGCGACGTTGGAGGAGTGGAAAGACCGGCCCAGCCAGTACGAGGTGCCGCGAGATGAGCTTGTGTCGAAGGTACGCGAGATACTGGATTTGCACCGCTGATGCCGACACGCTTTGAGACCCTTGCAAAGGCTGCGGAACTGCGCGCGCTGTTCGAGGCGCATGGCGCCGTCGCGGTGGAGCCGCCCATTCTGCAGCCCGCTGACACGCTGCTCGATCTTTATGGCGAGGACATCCGCGCGCGCGCCTATGTCACCAGTGATGCGCTGCGTGGCGAGCAGATGCTCCGGCCCGATTTCACCGTTCCCGTGGTGCAGATGCATATGGCCCACGGGGCCGAACCCGCGCGCTACACCTATGCCGGAGAGGTCTTTCGCCGGCAGGAGCATGACCCGGCCCGCGCCAACGAATATGTCCAGGTCGGATTCGAGATCTTTGACCGCGCCGATCCCGCCGCAGCGGACGCAGAGGTTTTCGCGACCATCGCCGCGGCGATGCAGGGCGTCCCGGCCAAACCCGTGACCGGGGATATCGGTGTGTTGATGGCAGCCGTCGCGGGGTTGCGGACAACCCAGCGGCGCAAGGATGCGCTGATGCGGCACATCTGGCGCCCGCGCCGGTTCCGCACCCTGCTGGACCGTTTCGCGGGCCGCAGCGATGTACCGCCCACCCGCACCGCTTTGCTCGCGGGAGAGGTGGAAATGGAAGCGCCACTTCTGGGCCTGCGTACCCGTGACGAGATCGAGGCCCGGATCGCGGCATTGGCCGAAGACGCGGCCGCGCCACCCTTGGCCGAAGGGCAGGTCGACCTGATCGAGACCTTGCTCGACGTGCGCGAAACCATGCCAAACGCGCTCAGCCGGTTACATGATCTTGCCGTCGATCTGCCCGAGATCGCGCCCGCCGTGGCCCGTATCGGTGCCCGCGCCGAGGCGTTGGAAGCACAGGGGATCGATACCGCCCAGCTGCCGTTCGAGGCGAGTTATGGGCGGACGTCGATGGAATACTACGATGGTTTCGTCTTCGGCTTCCGTGCTGTGGGGCGGCCTGAACTGCCCTCCATCGCCAGTGGCGGACGCTATGATGCACTGACCCGCCGCCTTGGATCGGGCGGTGAAATTCCCGCCGTGGGCGGGGTTCTGCGCCCCGGTCTCATGCTCGAACTGGAGAGCGCGCCATGACGCTCAAGCTTGGGGTCCCGTCCAAGGGCCGCCTGATGGAAAAGACGTTCGACTGGTTCGGCGCGCGGGGTGTGACGCTGCAGCGTTCGGGATCGGACCGTGAATATGCCGGTGCGGTGGATGGTGTGGAAGGCGTGCAGTTGATGCTGCTTTCTGCCGGAGAGATCCCGCGTGAGCTTGCCGCCGGTCGCCTGCATCTGGGCGTGACAGGCACCGACCTCGTGCAGGAGAAACTGGCGCTCTGGGGACAACTCGTCGAGCCTCTGGAGGAGCTTGGATTCGGTCATGCCGATCTGATCCTCGCCGTTCCCCAGGCCTGGATCGACGTCGATACGCTCGACGATCTGGATGCTGCGGCTGCTATGTTTCGGGCCCATCACGGTTTCCGCATGCGGATCGCCACCAAGTATCACCGGCTGGTGCGGGAATTCCTGCGGCAGGCCGGCGTGGCGGATTACGCGCTTGTGGACAGTCAGGGTGCGACGGAAGGTACCGTGAAGAACGAAACAGCCGAAGCCATCGCCGATATCACCTCGAGCGGGGAGACTTTGCGGGCCAATCACCTCAAGGTGTTGGCGGACGGGCTGATCCTGCAATCGCAGGCCACGCTCTGGCGGAGCAGGACCGCCCCGATGGAGGACAGTGAGCGCGATACGCTGCGTGCGCTGATGCGCTTGATTACGTGACGTTCCGTAAGGCCGATGCGGCCCCGTTCGCCATCAATCTCATAACCCGCTGAAATTATTTATAGTCACTACCGCTTTCCCTCCATCGACCGGTTCCTTCCGTATCGATGGCGCTTGCACGCGCTTCGGCCCGCGATAGGGTGGTGCCGCAAACCGGAAGATGGATCACCCGCCGGGCGGGGAAGATGGCCATTGCCCGGAGCAGCGCCAAGCGGGCAGAAGACCCGCAGCAAGGGCGCGAAGGCTTGGGGAGGTCCGATTGCTCAGGGTCGAAGATCTGCATCTGTCGTTCGGCGGCATCAAAGCGCTGCAGGGCGTGAATTTCGAAGCGCGTGAGGGCGAGATCACCGGCGTGATCGGCCCGAACGGCGCGGGCAAGACATCGCTCTTTAATGCGATTTCCGGGTTCTATACACCGGACCGGGGGCGGGTGTTCTTCGACGGGGACGACATCACCGCCCTCAGCCCGGACAAGAGGGCCGGCCTGGGGCTGGCGCGGACCTTCCAGAACATCGCGCTTTTTCGCGGGATGACAGTGCTCGACAATATCAAGCTGGGCGGGCACACGCGGCTCAATACCGGCGTCTGGCAGGCCCTGCGGTATTTCGGCGCCGCCCAGCGGGAAGAATTGGAACTGCGCCGCGAAATTGAGGAGCGGGTGATCGATTTTCTCGAGATCGACCACATCCGCAAGTATCCGATCACCATGCTGTCCTACGGATTGCAGAAGCGTGTGGAGCTGGGCCGCGCCCTGGCCATGCGTCCGCGCGTTTTGCTGCTGGATGAACCCGTGGCGGGGATGAACCGCGAGGAAACAGCCGACATGGCGCGTTTCATCCTCGATGTGCAGGAACAGTTCGGCACGACTATTCTGCTGGTGGAGCATGACATGCACATGGTGATGGACATCTGCAGTCATATCGTCGTGCTCAACTTCGGCCAGCAGATCGCGGCAGGATCGCCCGCCGAGGTCAGCCGCGATCCGACGGTTATTGAAGCATATCTGGGGGCGGCGGCCTGATGGGACAGTTCATGCAATTCGCCATCAACGGTTTGATGAGCGGTGCGATCTACGCGCTGATCGCCGTCGGCATCGTGTCGGTCTACAAGGCGACGAAAGTCGTCAACTTCGCGCATGGCTACCTCATCATGTTCGGGGCCTATTTCTATTTCACCTTCGCCGTCATCGTCCCGAACCAGCCCTGGGCGCCTGAGTGGCTGGCAAGCTGGAACCCGGAATGGATGGTCGAGATGCGCGAGGGGTTGCCGATGTTCTCGCCCATGGGGGCGATCCTAGACTGGGCGGCCAACGTGCCGCGCATCCTGCTGGGGCTGGCGGGGGCGCTTGTCTGCAATGCCATCGTGGGCCGCATTATCGAGCGCGTGCTGATGCGCCCGCTGATGGGACAGAGCGTGTTCGCGATGATCATGGTGACCGTGGGGCTCATCTCGATCATGTCCGGGTCCGCGCAGCTCATCTGGACGGCTGATGCCGCCAACGTGCCCTATATCGCGCCCAACACGCCGATCCGATTTGAACTCTTCGGGTCGATGATCTTCCTCTTCGGCACCGATCTGGTGAACATGATCATCGCGCTGGTGCTGTTCGCGGCCATCGTGGCCTTCGTGCGCTTCACCAAGGGCGGTATCGCCATCCGCGCGACCGCCGAAGACCAGTCCACCGCCTATTCGATGGGCATCTCGGTCCCCAAGGTCTTCAGCCGCGCATGGGTATTGGCGAGCACGACCGGCGCCATCGCAGGCGCGATCCTTGCCACTCGGAACGGCATTTCCCCCAGTCTCGGTCTTTTCGGATTCAGCGTGCTGGCGATCGTGTTGATGGGCGGGCTCGACAGCTACGTGGGCGTTTTCATCGCCGCGATGACGGTGGGCGTGCTCGAAGCGATGACGCAATGGAAGATGGGCGGCAACTGGGCCGAGATCGTTCCTTACGTCGCCGTGCTGGTCGTGTTGATCTGGCGTCCGCACGGGCTGCTGGGCCAGAAGGAAGTTGAACGGATATGATCAACGCCAACCTCAAGTCGTCCTATGCCGCCGACGAACGCGTGCTGGACAACCGCTACAAGCAGGGCTTCGTCTACGGATCGATCCTGCTGCTTGCGCTCTTTACGCTTTTCGGGAGCGACTATGCCATTCTGATCGGCAGCCAGATGGGCATCCTGCTCATCGCGGTGGTGGGGATCAACGTACTGACAGGCTATACCGGGCTGGTGTCGCTGGGGCACGGGGCCTTCGTGGCGATCGGTGCCTATGCGGTGACGATCTTCAACAATGTCGCCACGGGGATTATCCCGGCAGGGATCATGCCGTTCCTGTCGCTGCCTTTTGCCGTCTTTCTTGCCGCCGCGGTCGGCGTGCTGGTGGGGCTGCCTTCACTGCGGGTGAAGGGGCTTTACCTTGCCGTGGCGACGCTGGCGGCGAACTTCATCGTCATCTTCCTGATCGAGGAGGAATTGTTCGCACCCTGGACGGGCGGGATGGTGGGGCTTACCACCAATGCGCCCAACTTCTTCGGATGGGTGCTGGACACCAAACGCGAGATGTTCGGCCTGATCGCGGTGCTTGGGGTGCTGGCGCTTCTGGCGGCACAAAACCTCATGCGGACGCGCGTGGGCCGCGCCTTCATCGCGATCCGCGACCGTGATTATTCCGCCGAGATCCTCGGTATCTCGCTTTTGCGCTACAAACTGACGAGCTTCGCGATCTCCGCTGCCTATTGCGGCCTTGCCGGGGCGTTGTTTGCATATTTCTACGCGCGCATCCTGCCCGAACAATTTGAACTCGCGCTGTCGCTTCAACTCGTCGCGGCGCTGATCGTCGGGGGGTTGGGGCGCACCATGGGCCCGGTTTTCGGTGTTATCGTGATCGTGCTGGTGCCCGAGTTGATCAAGATCACCTTCGGGGCCGTCACCGGCGATGCCGCCGGAATGGCGCAACTGCGCGCGCCCTTGCAGGAAATCGCTTTCGGCGCATTGCTCGTTCTGTTTCTGCTGAAGGAGCCGCTGGGCATCAATCAGATCGTGGATCGCATCCTGCGCGCGGCGAACCGCTGGCCCTTCGCGCGCGGGTGATACCGGAATACCAAGATAAACGACCAAACCAGACAGGGAGACCAACATGACACTCAGCAGACGTTCGTTTCTAGCCACATCCGCCGCGGCGACCGCCGTTATGGGAACGCCCATGATCCTGCGCGCCCAGCCCAAGGAATATGTCGTGGCTTCTTCGCTGCCGCTTACCGGCCCCTTCGCCACGGCAGGTCAGCTCGTTTCACCGGCCATGAAGATGTTCGAGGCGCTGGTGAATGAGGACGGCGGCATCGGCGGCGTGCCCATCCGTACAGTGATCGAGGATTCAGGCTATGTGCCCGCGACGGCGCTTGCGAATTACCAGCGCGCCTTGGCGACGGAGCCGAACATGGTGCTCTATTACGGTGACAGCACCGGCTTCATGAAACTGGTGGCGCCCGAACTGAAGGGCAAGAATGCGACGTTGATGGGCTCCACCTCATTCGCCTCCGACCTCGCGAACCCGGCGGAGAACCCGTACCAGTATCTGCCGGGCCCCTCTTATGAGGATCAGGTCGACATCCTGCTGCAAAACATCAAGAACGCGGGTGGCACCAACGTCGCCTTCATCTTCTCCAACACCGAGTTTGGGCGCGACCCTATCGAACACGGTCGCAAGAAAGCAGAGAAGCTTGGCCTCGAAGTCGTGCTGGAAGAGACGACCAAGGCGCAGGGGGCGGATATCCCGACCCATGTGACCAAGCTCGCCCAGTCGGGTGCGGAACATTGCATCCTGCAGGGCTATGTCACCGGGGTCTGGCCGCAGCTTATCGGCGGCGCGCGCCAGTTCGGTCTGCCCACGCAGTTCTACGGCACGTTCTGGGGCATGGAGAAACTGATAGCGGATCGGGTAACGGCAGAGGCGGGCCCCTTCCTCGACGGCTATTCCGGGGTGATGCCCTACCGCTATTCCTACGATGCCGAAGAGGCGCCGATCTATCAGCGCTATGCGGCTTTCCAGAAGTCCGCTTTCGCGGGCACGCCGTTGGAAAACTACATGCCGACCTGGGGTCTGCAATCGCTGATTTCGATGAACCTCGGGGTCGAGGCGCTGCGCCGGGTGGCCGGGAAGGGCGAGGAACTGACCGCGGAGCGGGCGGCAGAGGAACTGGCTGGCATCACCGACTACGATACCGGCGGCTTCTTCGGCGGACCTGTAAGCATGAAGAACAACAAGATCGGCACCGGGCGGGTCTATACCTACGAAGCGGCGAGCGGCCTGTTCCAGCCCACGTCGGACTGGTTCACCGTCGAGTGACACGAAGCGGGCCGGGGGGTACCTCCGGCCCGTCGACCATTCCCATGCCTTGCCGAAACGAGGATCGCCCGCGTGCTGACCATCGAGAACATCGAAGTCACCTATCACCATACGGTACAGGCCCTGCGCGGCCTGTCGCTGGAGGTGCCGGACGGCAAGATCGTGACCCTGTTGGGCACGAACGGCGCGGGCAAGACGACGACGCTGAAAGCCGCGAGCAACCTGCTGGCGCTGGAAAACGGCGAAGTGGGCGAGGGGCGCATCTCGTTCAAGGGCAAATCCATCCTGTCGATCCAGCCGGACCGGCTCGTGCAGCAGGGGCTTTTTCATGTCCGCGAGGGGCGACGTATCTTTTCGGAGATGACGGTGGAAGACAACCTGATCGCCGCTTCCTATGCGCTGGACCAACGCAAGGCGAAGCCCGATTACGACAAGGTCTATGCTTTCTTCCCGCGCCTGCAGGAACGCCGCCGCCAGATCGCGGGCTACCTTTCGGGCGGGGAACAGCAGATGCTGGCCTTCGGGCGGGCAATGATCGCACGGCCCGAACTGATCCTGATGGACGAACCATCGCTGGGGCTCGCCCCCAAGATCGTCGAGGAGATCTTCGATACGATCCGCCGCCTGAACGAAGAGGACGGAACGAGCATATTGTTGGTCGAACAGAACGCGGGCGTCGCCTTTTCGGTGGCCGATTACGGTTACATCATGGAAAGCGGCCAGATCGTGCTGGAGGGTGACGTTTCGACCCTGCGCAACGACAAGGACATCCAGTCGTTCTACCTTGGGGTTTCCGACGATGGCAGTGAAGCGCGGCAATCCTTCCGCGACGTGAAACACTACAAGCGCCGCAAGCGCTGGCTGAGCTAGGAAAAGCACATGGCATTCGACGAAAGGCCCGGTGGATTTCGGCCCCTCGTGCAAATGGTCCACGATCACGCTGCCGAACATGGCGCGGCGGTGGCAATGCGCCAGAAGGAATTCGGCATCTGGCATGAGATCAACTGGGCCGATCTGCGCGACATCATGGAAGCGGTGGGCGCGGGCCTGATGGCGCTGGGCCTGGCGCCCGGTGGCCACGTTGGCATCCTGTCAGAAAACCGCAGCGAATGGGTGCAGGCGCAGTTCGGGATCAACGCCGCCGCGGGCGTGGTGGTGGGCATGTATCCCACCAGCCCCGCCGCGGAGCTGGATCACCTGATCAATGCCTCCGACACCACGATCCTGTTCATCGAGGATCAGGAGCAGCTCGACAAGATCAAGGATCTCGACGGGAAGGTGCCCGCGCTGACGCAACTCATCGTTTTCGATCCCAAGGGGTGCCTAGGGGATGAAACGCTTGGCCTCATCAGTTTCGAACGCCTGCTGGAACTGGGGCGGGCGCAGCTGTCGGAACTGGCCGGGGACCTCGCGGCGCGACAGGCAGGGATCACATCTGACGACACGGCGATGATGGTCTTTACCTCCGGTTCCACGGGGCTGCCGAAGGCGGCAGAGATCTCCTTTGGCAATATTCACGCGGGCGGGGCGATCGCCCGGGCGACTTTTGGGCATTTTCCAGCCGGTACAGACGTCCTCAGCTATCTTCCCCTGTGTCATATCGCGGAACAGGCGGTCACGGTGATCAACGGGCTCAGCCAGCAGTTCGTGATGAACTTCGGCGAGAGCTTGCGGACCATTACACTGGACCTTCGCGAAGTCGCGCCGCAGATCTTCTTTGGCGTACCCCGCATCTGGGAAAAGATGCAAGCCGGTGTGCTGGTACAGGCACAGACGGCAGGGCCTTTGCGCCGCCCACTGACGCTCGCGGCACTCAGGGGCGCCCAGCGCCGCGGCGCGATACGCCGCGACCGGTGGACCCTGCGCGACCGGTTGGCGCACAGCTTCTGGGATGCGCTTATTTACCGTCATATTCGCAGCTACCTGGGCCTCGGCCGCACCCGTTTCGCCATTACGGCGGCCGCTCCGATCAGTGCCGACCTTCTCGGCTTTCTGCGCGGGATCGGGATCAATATCCGTGAAGCCTGGGGGATGTCCGAGACATCGGGGGTGGGAACCATCCAGTCGGACTGGGGAGCCTGCGACGGTCGGATCGGCTTTCCCGTGGAAGGCGTCGAGACAAGATTGGCCGAAGATGGCGAGGTACTGTTCAAGGGCCCCACGATCTTCAAAGGTTACTACAAGAACCCGAAGGCGACCGCCGAAGCTATTCAGGATGGATGGCTGCACACCGGGGACGTGGGACGGATCGAGCCAGACGGGTCATTGTCGCTTGTGGACCGGAAGAAAGACATCATGATCAACGCCGCCGGCAAGAACCTGTCGCCCGCGCATATCGAGAACGTCATCAAGGCCAGCCCCTTTATCAAAGAGGTGATCGTCGTGGCCGACAAGCGCCCCTATGTCGCGGCACTTTTACAGCTCGATATGGACAACGTGCGCCTCTGGGCGGAGGGCCAGGGTATCGCCTATACGACCTTCCGTTCGCTGGCGGAGAATCCGCAGGTTCAGTCATTGATCGAAGGCGAGGTGCAAAAGCGCAATGACGATCTGGCACGGGTCGAGCAGGTCAAGAAAATCTGGCTGCTGCGCAAGGAGCTGGATCACGATGACGGCGAAGTTACCGCGACGATGAAGGTCAGGCGCGCGAAAATATTCGAAATCTATGCCGAGGAAATAGAAGCCCTTTACCGGTGAACGGAGCTTTCGGTAGGAACGGTGGATTTGAGTATTTGGAAAAGGGTGAAGGGAGCGGTCTGCCCTCCTTCACCCTTTCATAAATACTCAAGCACCCCGGATGCAGCGCTTCCCGCCGTCTGATCAGAGAACGCCGATTTCCGCCAAGGCTCGGTCGAGATCGCGGGGCAAGGCGGGTTCGTCCTCCCGCCCGTGGCGTAGGTCGGGGGGCGCATCGACGGGCGACAGGTAGCGCCAGCCTTGGAAGGGACGCCGCAGAACCGGAGAGACGCGGCGAATATCGGCATCCAGAACGATACCGCAGCGGCGGATCCCGTCATTGCCTATTTTCTCGTCGAAACCGAGGATGCGTTGGCGGCACAGGATCTCGCCCTTTATCACCCAATAGATCGAACCGCCGGCGAGGATCTCCGCTTCGCGTTTGGGCCACATCCGGGTGACATGGTAATATTTACCTTCGGATCGCTGGCCGGAGCGGTTGGTCTGCCAGTCGATGAGCGATTCCACGCTATCACTGCCAACGCTGAGCTTGATGAGGTTCATATATGGATTCATGGGGCCTTCCGGGGGCATGGGTGAAACCTACGATATAAGGTAGCCGGGCGCAGAGTTCGATCAAGGTGTGGTGGACTGGCGTCTTGGATTGGGTTATCTTGGTCGCCTTCCCCAAGCTGCAGGAATCGCCATGACCCGTTTCTCCACCCCCATTGCCGAACAGATCTGGGACATGAAATACCGGTTCAAGGACGCCGACGGAACCCCGCGCGATGTCACGGTGGAGGATACATGGCGCCGTATCGCCACCGATCTGGCGCAGGTCGAGGAGGACAAGGCGCTCTGGACGGAGCGTTTTTACGATGCTTTGCAGGACTTCAAATACCTGCCTGCGGGCCGCATCACGGCGGGGGCCGGCACGGCGCGGCGCGTCACATTGTTCAACTGCTTCGTCATGGGCACCGTTCCGGACAGCATGGCGGGCATTTTCGATATGCTGAAGGAGGCGGCCCTGACCATGCAGCAGGGCGGCGGCATCGGCTACGATTTCTCGACGATCCGGCCCCGGGGGGCGGATGTGCTGGGTGTCTCGGCGGATGCATCGGGGCCGCTCAGTTTCATGGACGTCTGGGATGCCATGTGCCGTACCATCATGTCCGCCGGATCGCGGCGGGGTGCGATGATGGCGACCATGCGCTGCGATCATCCCGATGTGGAAGATTTCATTTCTGCCAAGTCGGACCCGGCCCGGCTGCGCATGTTCAACATGTCGGTTCTGATCACCGATGCCTTCATGGAGGCGGTGAAAGCCGATGCGTCATGGGACCTTGTTTTCGGCGACAAGGTCTATCGCACCGTGGAGGCGCGCGACCTGTGGAACCGGATCATGCAGGCGACCTATGATTTCGCCGAGCCGGGTGTCATCTTCATCGACCGGATCAATGCGGCCAACAACCTGTCCTACTGCGAGACGATTGCCGCGACGAACCCCTGCGGCGAACAGCCGCTGCCGCCCTACGGGGCCTGCCTTCTCGGGTCGATCAACCTCGCGCGGTTGGTGACGGACCCGTTCGACGCAGGCGCGGCGCTCGATCAGGATGCGTTGAACGAGCTGGTGGCGACAGCGGTGCGCATGATGGACAACGTGGTGGACGTGTCCCAGTTTCCGTTGGAGGCGCAGGCGCGCGAAGCGCAGGCCAAGCGGCGGATCGGGCTTGGGGTCACCGGGCTTGCGGACGCGCTTTTGATGATGGGGCTGCGCTATGGGTCCGATGAGGCGGCGGCGCAGACCGAAGAATGGCTGCACGCCATTGCCCGCGCCGCCTACCTTGCATCAGTGGAACTTGCGAAGGAAAAGGGCGCCTTTCCCCTTTTCGATGCCGAGGCCTATCTGGCGTCGGGCACGATGCAGGGGATGGACGAGGACGTGCGCGAAGCCGTGCGGACCCATGGCATTCGTAATGCGCTCCTTACTTCCATCGCGCCCACGGGGACGATCAGCCTTTATGCGGGCAATGTCTCTTCGGGGATCGAGCCGGTCTTTGCCTATGCCTACACCCGCAAGGTGCTTCAGAAGGATGGCAGCCGCACCGAGGAGGAGGTGGTGGATTACGCCGTGCAGATGTGGCGCGACCTGAAGGGGGATGCGGACCTGCCCGATTACTTCGTCAATGCGCAGACGCTGGCGCCGCTCGATCACGTCAAGATGCAGGCGGCGGCGCAGAAATGGGTGGATTCGAGCATTTCAAAGACGATCAACTGCCCCGAGGATATCAGCTTCGAGGCGTTCAAGGACGTCTATATGGAAGCGTGGGATTCCGGCTGCAAGGGCTGCACGACCTACCGCCCGAACGACGTGACCGGCAGCGTGTTGAGCGTGGCGGAGGAGAAGCCGAAGTTTGACCTTCGTCATAACTTGAAAGTGCTAATGGAAGAAAAAAAGGTGAACGCGAAGAGTTTGGCGGGGAAGGCGGGCCTTAACTACACTGGGGTATATGATATTCTGAGTGGAAAAATTGGGTCACCGAAAGTCTCTACCCTTCAAAGTATCGCGCGAGCTCTCGGCGTTCCAGTTGGTCAGCTAATTGGCGGCGATACGCCCGGCGCAGCCGGGCAGGCCCCGACCGCCCCCATGGGCGGGGCCTTCGACCCCGCCCGCAGTCAGGGCCAGCCCTTGGGCAGTGGCACGCCAGAGGTTGTGGAAGACGCCAACGCAGGCGATGTCATCTACATGTCCGAACCGCTGGACCGGCCGAACGAGTTGGAGGGTAACACCTACAAGGTCAAATGGCCTGACAGCGAACATGCGCTCTATATCACCATCAACGACATTGTCCTGAACGGCCACCGTCGCCCCTTCGAGGTCTTTATCAACTCGAAAAACATGGAACATTTCGCATGGACCGTGGCGCTCACCCGGATGATCTCCGCCGTGTTCCGGCGTGGCGGTGACGTGTCCTTCGTGGTGGAAGAGCTGAAGGCCGTCTTCGACCCGCGTGGCGGTGCCTGGATGGGGGGCAAATACATCCCCTCGATCCTCGCGGCCATCGGCGGGGTGATCGAACGGCATATGATCGCCACGGGCTTTATCGCGGGCGAGGGCATGGGGCTCAAGACCGACCCGCAAGCCAAGGTCGTCGGTCTGGATGCGCCCCGTGGAAAGACCTGCCCCTCTTGCGGTCAGTTCGATCTGCGCATGGTCGAGGGATGTATGACCTGCGGAAGTTGCGGCCACAGCAAATGCGGGTAATGTGGACAATAAAACCATTAAATCACAACTGTTTACCACCCCAATACAATGCGCTGATATGTACGCGAAAGGCCCGGGCGGCGACATGAAGATGCCTTAGTTCGAGGCTTCTTCTACGGTTCATTCCGAGTAACCAAATTGAAATAGGTGAACCAATGAATCCGATTTCTCCACTCTTTGGAGGAGGCGCCCCCCGGGCGTATTCTCCGCCCCCGGGCAAGTCCGAAGCCCAGGGTCAGAACAAGGACAAAGCATCAGCCGAGACCAAGTCAGGCACCAACACTGCAGAGCCGTCCCGCAGCGAAGGCGCCGCGGCCGCCAGTGCCGCTCCGGAAAGCAAGCAGGTATCGCAGTCGCGTGCTGTTCAGGCCACCGGCGCCGCTCAGGCGAGTACATCTGTCGAGCGCACGCTGGTAAAGCCCGAGCAGGCGGTCACAGATGAATCCTTTGCCCGGGTTGCCGCGGAGCGGCAGCAGCAGGCGGCGAAGGCTCGACTGCTGATCGATCAGATCTCCGGTGTGAGCAAGGCGTCGCAGGGGGCCAATTCCTACAAGGCGACCCTGATGGCCGACCAAAACGCGGATGCCGCCGTCAGCCCGAAGGCTGAGACCAAGGCCGCTTGATCCGGGCCACATCATTGAAAAAGGCGGCGAGCGGTTTCAGATCGCTCGTCGCCTTTTTTCGTGAGGAAGGCCGGGTGGTGGCGGTGGCCTCCCGCCACGTGTCAGGAAGCTGCTTTCTTTCCTAGCCCCACTTCGCCCAAAGCCACGCTGATCTCGTCCAGAATGGCGGGATCGTCGATTGTGGCGGGCAGTTTGAAGTCTTCGCCGTCGGCGAGCTTTACCATGGTCGCCCGCAGGATCTTGCCCGAGCGGGTCTTGGGCAGACGGTCCACCACGACTGCCTTTTTGAAGGCGGCAACGGGGCCGATCTGATCCCGGACCCTCTGGACGCATTCGGCCACGATCTCTTCGTGGGGGCGGTCCACGCCCTTGCTGAGACACAGAAAACCGACCGGCGTCTGCCCCTTTAGCGGATCGGACGCGCCGATAACGGCACATTCGGCCACGTCGGGGTGGCCCGCCAGCACCTCTTCCATCGCGCCTGTGGACAGGCGGTGGCCGGCCACGTTGATGACGTCATCGGTGCGGGCCATGATGTAGATATAGCCGTCTTCGTCGATCATCCCGGCATCGCCTGTCTCGTAATATCCGGGAAAGGTGGCGAGGTAGGATTTGTGGAACCGTTCCGGCGCGTTCCACAGCGTCGGCAGGGTGCCCGGGGGAAGCGGCAGGCGCACCGCGATTGCGCCAAGCTGTCCCCGGGGCTTTTCCTGGCCCGCCTCGTCCAACACACGGATGTCGTACCCCGGCATTGCCACGGTGGGTGAGCCGATCTTAACCGGCAGTCTTTCAAGGCCAGCGGGATTGGCCACCATTGGCCAGCCGCTTTCGGTCTGCCACCAGTGATCGTAGACCGGCACGCCCAGAACGTCCTGCGCCCAGAGGATCGTATCTGGATCGGCCCGTTCCCCCGCAAGGTAGAGCGCGCGCAGGCGCGACAGGTCGTATTTCTTGCGTTCCTCGCCCGTGGGATCGTCCCGTTTCACGGCCCGGATCGCCGTGGGCGCGGTGAAGAAGCTGCGCACGTCATGTTCTTCGATGATGCGCCAGAAGGTGCCGGCATCCGGTGTGCCGATGGGTTTGCCTTCGAAGACGACGGTCGTGTTCCCGTGTACCAGCGGCGCATAACAGATGTAGGAATGCCCCACGACCCAGCCTACGTCCGACGCCGCCCAGAAGACCTCTCCCGGTTCGACGTCATAGACGTTCTTCATGCTCCAGTAGAGCGCGACCAGATGGCCCGCCGTATGGCGCACCACGCCCTTGGGCGCGCCGGTAGTGCCGGAGGTGTAGAGGATATAGGCGGGGTGGTTGCCCTCCACCGGGACGCAGTCCGCCGGGGCCACGCCTTCGCGCGCTTCGTACCAGTCCAGATCCCGGCCCTCGGTCAGGGTGCAGGGCTGCTGTTCGCGCTGAAGGATGACGCAGAAGTCGGGCTTGTGGGTGGCCAGTTCGATGGCCCCGTCGATCAGCGGTTTGTAGGCGACGACGCGCCCGGGCTCCAACCCGCAGGAGGCGGCGAGGATCGCCTTGGGCTTGCAGTCGTTGATACGCACCGACAGTTCATTTGCCGCGAAACCGCCGAAGACGACGGAATGGACGGCGCCGATGCGGGCGCAGGCCAGCATCGCTTCGATCGCCTCGGGGATCATGGGCATATAGATCACCACGCGGTCGCCCTTTGCCAGGCCCTGTGCTTTCAGCACCCCGGCCAGCGCCGCGATACGGTCGCGCATCTCGCGGAAGGTGACGTGCGATTTGGTTCCGGTGATGGGGCTGTCGTGGATGATGGCCACCTGATCCGCGCGCCCGTTTTCCACATGGCGGTCGATCGTGTTGTAACAGCCGTTCAGCTTGGCATCGGCGTACCATTCGTAGGTATCATTGCCGCGATCGAACAGGGCCTGCTTTGGCGGTTCGACCCAGTCGATGTCTTCCGCCAGTTCCAGCCAGAAGCTTTCCGGGTCGTCCTGCCAGCGTTCATAGGTTTCGCGATAGCCCATCACAGCCTCCTCCTCAATTCGGGTGACAAAGGGGTAGGCGAGCCTTGGGCGCGGGGCAAGTCCGCGCTGTCCTGCATAGGGGTAAGAGATGCGGTCTTTTCAAGAAAAACCGTGGACTTCATGTGTCACCCCGGAGAGGATAGCGGCCAAATCCGCGGTTTTTGCTGTCCGTCTTCTGAAGATGGGTTAGATGCCACAAAGACCGCGTCCGCTGCCATGGACGCGGAGCTGCCTGTTCCTGCTAGGAGTCGTTATCGATGCGCCTTTCCACAATTTTTTCTGCTTCCTGTGCCGTGGCCATCGCCGCGCTGACGGCTCTGCCGGCCGCCGCGCAGGAACGCTCTCTCAACTTCGCCATTCGCGGCGGGGTCGCTGCCGCGCCGGCATATCCGGGTTCGGACGACTACGAAGCCGCCCCCGATCTGGGTTTCACCTTCGGCGCGCTTCGGTTCGACCGGCTGAGCCTCGGGACCGGCATCGGTGTCATTCCTGACAATGGCTTCGGCGTGCGCGGCGCGTTTCGCTACATCGGTGAGCGGGACGATGCGGATTATCCGGTGCTGTCCGGTTTGAACGATGTCGATGCGACATTGGAACTGGGGCTGGGTCTTATCTATCGCCAGACCAACTATCAGGCCTTTGTCGACGTCCGGAAGGGCTTCGGTGGGCATGACGGCGTTACCGGCACCGTCGGAACCGACGCGATTTTCCGTCCCGATAACCGCTGGACGATCTTTGCTGGCCCCCGTCTGCATCTGGGCGACAGCGAATATTCTTCAACCTACTTCGGGGTGACGCCGGCGGAAGCGGCGGCTTCCAGCTTTTCGGCCTTCGATGCTGATGGCGGTGTTCTGGGTGCGGGCTTCGACGTGCAGGCCATCTACCGGATCAGCGACGACTGGGCGGCCGAAGGTCTAGTGAGCTATGAAAAGCTGGTGGAGGACGCCGGGGACAGCCCGATCACCGCTGTCGGGTCGGAAGACCAGTGGCGGGTGCGAATCGGTCTGAGCCGGGCATTCACCCTTCGCTTCTGATCCCGGGTCCGCGGGACCGCGACCCACAGAACACCCAAGAGGCGCAGGCGGTTCCGCCTGCGTTTTTCGTTTTCGGAAAGGGCCGTGTAGCGGGGCAAAAAACTGCCCGCCCCGGGAGCTCAATGCGCGGCGCTTGGCCGAAAATCCGCGTTTGCGACATCGCTGTCGAAAAGGGGAAGACGTCGGGGCGGCTGCGGTGACAACATGGTATCAGAGCCGGCATGGTGTCGGTTCGACCTGCAAACGAGAGTATGCGTCATGGCAACTTCGCCAAAACCCCAGACCAAGAAGAACCCCTCCAAGCCCGGCGACAAGCCGCAGCAGAAGTAAGGTTCTGTTCTCATCGGAATGCCGTCGCCCCTCTTTGGGGCGACGCGCCGGACGTATCCATAATCAACGTCCAGAGACTTGGCGGGAACCTGATCGAATTTCTTGATCACTCTTCGATAGGCCCCAATCCGTTTCATCAGATCGCGCCGTTGCCATCCCGGCACGGCGCGATTTTTTTTACCTCAGGCGTTCAACCGTATTCAGCCACCGGCGTGCCCGCGATGGCGCTCATGTTCAGAAGGCCGCGGGCGGTGATGGCGGGGGATACGATATGGGCGCGGTTACCCATGCCCATGAGAATCGGGCCGACCTCAAGCCCGCCGCCCTTCATCTTCAGAATATTCCGGACGCCCGACGCCGCATCCGCATGGGCAAAGATCAGCACGTTGGCAGGCCCCGACATGCGGTTACCCGGCAGAAGTCGCTCGCGCAGATCCGGATCCAGCGCGGTATCGATGTTCATCTCCCCCTCGTAGGAGAAGCCGGGCGACATTTCGTCGAGCAGCCTGATCGCCGCCCTAAGACGTTTGCCCGACCCTTCCCCCTGATTTCCGAACTGGCTTTGCGAGCAGAAGGCGACCTTTGGCTCGATCCCGAAGCGGCGCACATGTCGCGCAGCTCCGATGGCGATTTCCGCCAGTTGCTGCGGATCGGGATGCAGGTGCACCTGCGTGTCGGCGATGAAAAGCGGGCCGTCTTCGAGGATCATCATCGACAGGGCGCCATGGGCACGCCGCCCGTCCCGGCCAAGCACCTGCTCCACGTAGTTGAGATGCCACCGGGTTTCACCGAAAGTGCCGCAGATCAGGCAATCGGCCTCTTCCCGATGGACCATCACCGCGCCGATGGCGGTCGTATTCGTCCGCATCACCGCGCGGGCGATGTCGGGGGAAACGCCACGGCGGCACATGAGACCGTGGTAGGTTTCCCAGTAGTCGCGGTAGCGAGGGTCATTCTCCGGGTTCACGAGGTCGACATCCATGCCCAGCCGGATCGTCAACCCCGCGCGCTCAATCCGCCGCTCGATCACCTCGGGGCGGCCGATCACGATCGGGCGCTCCGTCGTTTCCTCCAGCATGGCCTGTGCGCAGCGCAGCACGCGTTCGTCCTCACCTTCGGCGAAGACGATGCGGCGGGGGGCGGATCGCGCGGATTGGAAGACCGGGCGCATCAGCAGAGCCGATTTGAACACCGAACTTTCGAGCCTGTCGCGGTAGGCCTCCATGTCCTCAATGGGCCGGGTCGCCACGCCCGTTGCCATCGCGGCTTCGGCCACAGCGGAAGAAACGATGCCGATCAGTCGCGGATCGAATGGTTTCGGAATGAGGTAATCGGGCCCGAATGTCAGCTGCTCGCCCTGATAGGCGGCAGCCGCTTCGGCAGAGGTTGTGGCCCGCGCCAGCGCCGCGATACCTTCGATACAGGCAATCTTCATCTCGTCGTTGATCATGGTGGCACCAACATCCAGCGCGCCGCGGAAGATGAAGGGAAAGCACAGGACGTTGTTGACCTGATTGGGAAAATCAGAACGACCCGTCGCAATAATGGCGTCAGGCGACACGGCCCGGGCCAGGTCCGGCATGATTTCAGGGTTCGGGTTGGCCAGCGCGAAGATGATCGGTTTTTCGGCCATCTGCTGGACCATCTCGGGCGTCAGGACGTTCGGGCCCGAAAGGCCCAGGAACAAGTCCGCTCCGGGGATGACATCCGCGAGAGTCCGCAGGTCGCTTTCCTGGGCGAATTCGGACTTGATGGGGTTCATGTCCTCCGTCCGGCCTTCGTAGACAAGCCCGTGAATATCGCAGAGCCAGACATTTTCGCGTTTCACACCCAGCTTCAGCAACATGTTGAGACAGGCGATCCCTGCAGCACCGCCCCCGGTGGAAACGATCTTGATGTCCTCGAACTTCTTGCCCGCCACGTGGAGCGCGTTGGTCGCGGCCGCGCCCACGACGATGGCGGTGCCATGCTGATCGTCGTGAAAGACGGGGATGTTCATCCGCTCGCGGCAAATACGTTCAACGGTAAAACAATCGGGTGCCTTGATGTCTTCGAGGTTCACGGCACCAAAGGACGGCTCCAGCGCGCAGACGATATCGGCCAGCTTTTCGGGGTCGGATTGATCGACTTCTATATCGAAACAATCGATGCCGGCGAATTTCTTGAACAGGACCGCCTTGCCCTCCATCACCGGCTTTGAAGCGAGCGCCCCGATGTTGCCCAGCCCAAGCACGGCGGTGCCATTCGTGACCACGGCTACAAGGTTACCCCGCGCGGTGAAGCGGGCGGCATTGGCCGGGTCCTTGCCGATTTCGATGCAGGCTTCGGCGACGCCGGGCGAATAGGCCCGGCTCAGATCCCGCCCGTTGGCCAGCGGTTTTGTCGCGCGCACCTCAAGCTTGCCGGGTTTTGGGAACTCATGATAATCAAGCGCGGCCTGGCGCGCATTGGGGGTGTCGGACATGCGGGTTCGCTCCTGCTGAGAATAGTTCAGTGTTAAACTATTCCTGAAGGAGGTCCAAGTTCACAGTTTCACGTCGCACCCGGCCCGGGGTTTTTCTATAACCGGAAAAAAGGAAGCCGAGATGTCAGAAGATTTACGATCCGCCGCATGCGAGGTGCGAGAGAATGCCCATGCACCCTATTCCGGCTTCAAGGTCGGCGCGGCGGTTCGCACGGTTTCGGGCCGTATTTTCGGGGGTTGCAACGTGGAAAACGTCGCCTATCCGGAGGGGACCTGCGCCGAAGCGGGTGCCATCGCCGCCATGGTGGCCGCGGGTGAAACCGAGCTGAGCGAGGTCTACGTGGTGTCGGGCGGCGAAAAACCGGTGTCGCCCTGCGGGGGCTGTCGGCAGAAATTGGCCGAATTCGGAAAGGGCGATGTGCCTGTCACCATGGCAACCATGGCAGGCGCCGAAGAACGAACGACCCTCGGCTCTCTTCTGCCCGGCGCCTTCGGGCGCGATCACATGGCGGAACAGGGATGAGTGCGCGCGCCATCCTGTCCCGCTTGCGGCACGGGCATCCCCTGTCCGAAGAGGATATTGCGTGGATTGCGCGCGGGTTAGCTGATGGCGGTCTGAGCGACGCACAGGCCGGGGCTTTTGCCATGGGGGTTTGCCGTAACGGGCTGGGCGACGCGGGGCGTGTGGCACTTACGCTGGCGATGCGCGACAGCGGGCGCGTTCTTGACTGGCATCTCGATGGCCCGGTGCTCGACAAACATTCCACCGGGGGTGTGGGCGATTGCGTGTCGCTGGTTCTGGCTCCCGCACTTGCGGCCTGCGGTGCCTATGTCCCGATGATCTCGGGCCGGGGGCTGGGGCATACGGGCGGCACATTAGACAAGCTTGAAGCCATCCCGGGGGTCGATGTTCAGTTGGATGAGGCGCGATTCCGGGCCATCGTGGCGGATACGGGGTGCGCGATCGTGAGTGCCACGTCCGATATTGCCCCAGCGGACCGGCGGCTTTACGCGGTGCGGGATGTCACGTCGACGGTCGATTCACTCGACCTCATTACCGCCTCGATCCTCAGCAAGAAGCTGGCGGCGGGGCTCGACGGGCTGGTACTGGACGTAAAGGTCGGCAGCGGCGCCTTCATGAAAACGCAGGACGATGCCCGGCACCTCGCCCGCGCGCTCAGCGATACGGCGAATGCTGCCGGATGCCCCACGACGGCGGTTATCAGCGACATGAGCCAGCCCTTGGCAAGCAGCCTCGGCAATGCGCTCGAAATCGCTGCCGTGATGGAGGTGTTGACCGGTGCGGCCGAAGGGCGGCTGCTGGAGCTTTCCGCCGAGCTGGGC
>NZ_LWGH01000344.1:0-8491 GCF_001635395.1 Sulfitobacter sp. HI0129
ACGAACATAAGTAGGTGTCTAAAGCTCAGTCTTTTCATCCCAAAGCTCGTTCTATTTTGGAGATGAAATCCTTCTTCCAGCCCATGATTTCTTGATCGAGCGCCAGACCCTCGGTCTGAAGAGCGTTATACCCGACCAATAGGGAAGCGTTGTCATGCGGCTTCGCAGTCCAATCGAGTTCGACGGTTGGAGTCCCGATCTGGCTTGCGAAATGCGCTATGAGGGATTGGGAGCGAACGACCGGAATCCGACCGGATTGGACCGCTCGACCAAACACACCTGAAGCCTGGTCGTAATTAGGCTGATAGCACGTCCAAATGAATTCAGATTTAGCATAAAGAGTGCGCAATTCGGAATCGGAAATGAAACGTGGCAGAACAAGCGCACCCAACCCTTGGAGCTCTTCAACCGATACCCCATTTTCATCCGGAAAGCGGCCCGCAACAACGACTAGGATTTTTTCGCTCGGCCAATTGGGATCTGCCATCATGTCTCGTAAGAGGCCGATCCCTTTTATTTCAGCAGCAGTTCCGACAAAGGCCAGTACACGCCGACATCTGGCTTCCGCCGCGATCCGTTCAGAGAATTCTGCATCGATCTCCCCTTTAGAGGCATCAGTCATATCCCACAACTGCGGGTCGACCAGCCCGTCATCGGTCACTGTTGCATACTCGGGTGCAATTGAAAATGGAATGATAGCAAAAACGGAAACTGGGTTTACCCGCCGCATAAATGAGAATGCGATCCTTTTCGCCTTGGCGCTCAGCGCCTGTGATTGTAGGCAGGCATGTGGCCGTAGGAACAGGCCCACAGTTCGGCGAAATAAGAGTGCTCGTAGCAGCGCGACCAGAAAGAAGCTGACAATATCGTCGTCAATCGTCCCAAACAGAAGTTTGCGCGCCCCGACGAGGCTGCGCAGTTTGGTGAGCCCGATCCGACCGGTCGAGGGTGAAAGGCCGAACAGCGACGCGAACAGATCTTGGTATTCCTGCCGATGGCCACCATTGCTGCGCATGTACACAAGACGCAGGCTACCAATGCGCGGGGTCTGAGTATCTGCACGCGATACGGCAGTCATTGCTGTTTCCTCAGGCTCAAGAATTCCTGGACCGGCAGCCAAGGGCTGTCTCTTTGTAACATATCGTCAACGTTCTCGGGCCGCTTGTAGAAGAGGTTCGCAACCGCAGATCCGGGGCGCAACCTGAGAAGCTTCTGCGCGACGGTGCCCGAGGGATCGATAAAAGGGGCGGACAGCTGGTAGGCGAGGATGGAGCAAATTGATTGATCGTGCCGGTGATCGACAAATCCAGGCAGATTCTCTTTTCCGAGCGTGTTTGGCTGATCAGTAATGCAACGCGGGTCTTGGCTGTAGCGCAGCCAAGCCTCTAGAAACTCGACCGTGGCGCCGCTCTTGGTCCAGACGCTCCATGTCGCCTGAACCATCGGCTTTTCGTAGATAGACGCTGTATCAGCGCCCATTATTTGCAGGCAATCACGCTTGGTCCACTTCCCGATCGAACCAAGATGGCCGATTGCCACGCCGGGAATGAAACCCTGGACTGACTGCAACGCCCTATCGGCAAGGTGGCCGGGAAAGCGTGAGAAGCGATAGTAATTGTTTCGCCCAGCATCGCAGTAGAACAGGACTTCGCCGTCCGCTAGCCGGTCCACATATCTTCGAATGAGGTATGGTTTCCAGAGCCAATAGCCCCCGCCGCGTTTCGCGCGGAGGATGTCCCCGTTGAGCTGCGCAAAGTTGGTGCCAGCAATTGCATCCGGGCCAAGGCTGTGGACAACGTCGAATCCGACCTTCGCTGCACTTTCGGCCAAAAACTGCGCGTTGTGCTCAAAGCCATTAGAGGCGTAGGTTAGGAATCGGCTCTTCATGCTTGACTTTCAACTTTGGCGCTGGGCTTGCGATGCAGTTCGCGCGCTGGGCTGCCGCCGATGATGGTGCCCGAAGCGATGACTCCGGTCACATAAGAGTTGGCGCCGACAATGACGTTGTCGCCGATCGTGCAGGGGCCAACAATCAGCACGTTGGCGCCGATCCATACGTTGTCGCCGAGGTTGACCGGCCCGGAGACATCGGTTCGGTCCAGATCGGTCTTGTGGGTGCCGCAAATAACTCTGATCCCGTGTGACGCGAGGAGGTTCTCACCACAGGTAAACGGGGCGTGGTTCCAGACACTGAATCCGTACCCAAGCCTGCAGTCAGTTCCACAGCGGAAATTGCCGCGCCGAAAGACAAAAAAGCCCGGCGAAATCTGCGAACCTGCGCCGATCTCGATCGACAGCCGAGCGAGCAGCCACCGTTTAATCCGGTTCCTGATATGATTGGACGAATTGCCGGGAACCAGTTGGTGTAGGGCGAACAGGACGCTGACGATCGGGCTTTTGACCATGTCGATAAGGTCGCGGGTGAAACTGGATCCAGGATAGGGCATGTCTCTACCAGGGTGCATCCAGGGCACGTTGGACTGTGTCGCCGCTGAAGTGCCGGGTTACGAGCGAAACATAGGTGCCCCCGACATCTTGCTTAAGCGCGGACAAGGCGGCTAGCGTGTCGAGCAGTTCGGCGGCGTTTGTTGCGACATGCTGAATGCCTTCGGTGGAAAAAACCTTTCTGGCGATTGCATATTCAGGGGCGAACACCACGATTGCGCGCGCGCTGACAAGGTAATCGAGCAGCTTGGACGGGAATGAGGTGCTCACCATCGTTCGTGCACCCTCGTCAAAGGAATTAGGAAGAAAGCACAGCGTCGCCGCTGCAAGCTCGCGGTGGATGACGGCGTCGTCGTTCTCGGGGCCCGGGGTGATCCATGGCGGGATAGCGCCGTCGCAGATCTTGCTCACTTGCGCTTCGTCCGAAAAGAACCGCAGACGGAGGTCTTGTCCGGTCTTATCGCGCAACGTCCGTGTTGCGGCGACGAGCTCGCGGAGCCCGTCCTCATACAGGTGGTTTATACTACCGAGATAGGCCGCGAAGAATGGGACATCTACAACCGCCGGCGTGCTTTCGGTCGGCTCCGGGATCAACGGCAGGGCACGTGTCTTTACACCGTATCTTTCGGAAAATAGGGCGCCGAGCTCGGCGGTAATGGTATAAACACGGTCCGCATCGCGCAGGATTCGGGCAACGAGAGCATTGAGCTGGGCTGTTCCGGCGTTTGACGGGTGGGTTTCGACGTCATCAACGAAATACAGATGCAGCTCTAGGCCCGACCGCTGCGCCAGCGCCCATGCGCGGACTAGCGCTCCGGCGTCGACGCCGATTGGCGCCCAGAGAATGGAGGCCTCATCGGAGCGCCTCGAAGAAGGACGGCTAGGGCCAAATCGGGACACGATTGGCAGCCCAACAGACATCGGCATTATGGTTGCCAGTTTCCATGCATTTCGAGAGACAGCGTTCGATGGAGGAGCCTCTTCCAGCTTTTCACGGACAAAAGCGGGCATGTCGCGAGCGGAAATTCGGGAATGGCTCTGGTTCACGTAATACGTGACGACCCGACCATCGATGCTGCGTATGAGTGGAATGATCGCCTTGCTGAGACCGCGCGCGGCAGTACCCGTATCGGCCGGCGCGTTTTCTAGGTAGGCTATCAAGCGAGCTTGGTTGGCGTTTCGGTTCATGCCCAGTCCTGCGACCCAATCCGCTGCGGCTCGTGCCGTTGACGCAGGATTCTGAAGACTGCCCAGGGCAGGATCACCGATTGCAAGGCAATGGAGAGGATTGTTGCAAGAACGATACCGCTAATTCCGAACGAAAGCGTGCTCACGAAGAAAATCGACAAAGGGATATTTAGAAAAGCCCCGATCGTGGCAGCGACAATCTGCGGCCGTAGGTGCCCGATCCCGTTCAGAAACGCGCCAAAGGTGTTATTCCACATCGTCAGCACCACGAATAGGCACATCAGCCCGGCCAATCCGCTGGCAGGCTCCACTGTGTCGCCGGTCCATACCGCAATGATCGGCCTTGCCACAGGAACCAAGGCTACGCTTGCCACTGCCAAGAGGAACAAAAACTTATGCTGGCCACGGATCGTGCGGCGGACCCAGTTGAATTCTTGCTTTTGATAAGCTTCCGTGTAAGCGGACCATAGAGGCCCAGCGACCATTAGGTGAACGGTGACAAAGAGGCTGAACAGCTTGTAGACGACATCGTATTGTGGGACCTGCTCTGGGCCGAGAAGCTTGACGATAAGAAACTGGTCGGTTGAGAACAGTACCAGCATTGCGATCTGGACTATGAAAAAGCCGAAACCAAGCGATATTAGGCCCCGCGAACCGCGCAAGTCTGTTGTGACGTAGGGCTTAATTTCGCGACGCTGCGAATAGAACCAGATGGTGAACCCGAGGTTGACAACGACGTTCAGTGTACCTCGCAGAACGAGGAAAGTAAGCACCGAGCCCCAGCCCGTGACGAGTATCAGGACCGCAAGCACCAGGAAAATTGCTGCGTGTATGAAAATCGCGACGGCGGTGTAGGAATTGCGCTGAACCGCTGCGGCAACCGGGTTGATTAGGTTGGTGACGAGGATCAGGCTCGTCAGCAGTGCGGTCGCGCCGACCGCACCGCGTAATTCGCTCGAGCCAATAGTAGACACATTCAGGAATGACTGCCAATCCACGACGATGACGGTCGGAATGAGCGCCACCATCAGCAGAATGAATATCAGTGTGAACACCGCATATGCCATCGAGATATTGCTCGCAGCCTCTTTGATCCGCCCATTGGCGAGACTTTCCGCAACCCGCGTGCGCAGCCCGTTGCCGATGCCGAGGTCGAAGAGGTTGATCCACGTTTGAACGGTGATTAGCAGCGCCCAGATCCCGTATTGGTCAAGAGACATCGCACGCAAGAGTATCGCAGTCGTCGCGAAAGAGGCGGCGACTGTCAGCACCCGCATCACGAGCGACAGCTTGACCTGTTGTAGGTAATTTTTCGTGCGGCTGTCGGTCGCTACGGTTGATCCGAAGGCGGACAAAATGCGCGAATGTAGAGAACGGAAATGCACGTTCAACGGTTTCAGCTAGCCGGAAGTGTAGCCGACAAGACATTGAGATCCCATTCCGCGCACTTTTCGAGGATACGTGGCTCAGCCGGACCGAGATCGGTCACCGAATAGCCCATTTGTGTCAGCAAGTCTGAGACTTCAGCGGTCGATGAGCCGTAAACGCCGTGGGTTTCCACGAGGATAGCGCGTGGACGGATCCTGAGGCCGCGTAGGATATTCAACTCCGCTCCTTCGCAATCGAGTTCGAGAACGTCGCAGTCGATCAGGTCCGCGGGATCGACAACGGTTTCAGCATGGCCCTTTCCGTAGAGATTATAGCTGTTGCTGACAATAGCGTGTTCGAAGGTGACTTGTTCTTCGACCCCATTGCGCCTGAGCGTTTTCCGGCAAAAGCCAATCGCCGACGCGCTCGCCTCAAAGCAAGTTACTTGACCTCGGGGATTTGCCGCCATGGCCGCGAAAGCCAGTGTTACGCCGTATCCACCTCCGATTACCGTCACGTGGTCACCCGGTCTCACGTTCGTTTTGATCGCGCGGACTAGAGCATCCTCGTAGAGTGGAATGTCGATGTAGTTCTGCTTGTAGGTGGGGAAGAAGCTATCTAGTGACTTTCGGTCAATCCCGACAGGAATCTGATGATAGAGTACCGGTGAGGTGGCTGGCAGGATCGGACGCAAAGATACCCGATATGCGTGCCATAAATACTTCTCTATTTTCTTCATTTGTCCATCACCGGTCGGAATTCTTCAATTCCGCCAACTCCCTGTCAGAAATATCTCTACCGACCTCTTCAATTTCCGTCTTCAGCATCTCGTATTCGGTCATCTTTCGGATCAGAAAGCGCCGTGTCAGAGCAGCTTTTTCGGAAATCCCTTTCGGCGTGAGCACGTAGGCGTAACGCCTTTTGTCTTCGCTGGCGGTGAAATTACCCAGCTTGACCAGACCTTTGTCGACGAGCGCTTTCAGCACGTAATGAACGCTTCCGGTGCTGATTCCGACGGCCTGCGCCAAATCACGTTGAGACATTTCTGGGTTCTGCTCAAGCAAGCGCAAAACGCGGAAGCGTACATCATCTTGAGGGTTGTTTTTTTGGCCAGCCATTGTCAGGTTGGTGAATGGCTGCCGCACAAGGACTGCCCATGGCACCTTGGTGATGTGATTCGGTTGGAATCAAACATTCCGCTCATTCTTGAGCGAATAGTAGCTTTCTGGGTCTGCGAAAAGCCCCAATGTCAAAATCTTTGAGCGTGTCGTGCGCCCAGCTGGCGCACATTGTCTTGACGTCAGCATGCACGACATGGTGCGCGAGAACGTTGCTATAATCGCCTTGCTACTCCTACGGTGTGTATGGCGAAGTGGCATTGTCACCGTCAGCGCGTTCGGCCTGCTCGACGGCCTCTTCCATGCTGATCGTATTGAGCACCAGTTCGAACTGTTCTTGGATTTCGGGGTCGTGGCGCGCGATGTAGTCTCGGACAGCGTCGTTTTCCATCAGCTTTTTCAGGTAGCTTTTGGCAACCACCAGGTTCAGCAGTTCGGACCCGTAGTTTTCTTCGGCATGCTTGTATTTTTCCTGCACCTGGCTCATCTCACGCTCGAGCTTGACGATTTGTTCCAACGGGTCGCCGTTGGGCTGTTCCGGCTGCGGCGCCTTGTAGTCGGTGCGCTGTTCTGGCGGCGTAGCCTTCAGGAGGGCGTCCGCGTGCGCCGCTGTAATCGTGTTTGCCGCGATCATCAGGCCCACCGCCTCGATCTGTCGGGCGGCCTTCATCTTGCGCAGATGCCGGGTCACATCGGGGGTGAACTGGTGATCTTGCAGCAGTTCCACCGCTTTAGGACAGATCCCATGCAGCAGGTTGATCCGGCTGTTAGTGGTCGAGAGGTTGACGTTGAACGCCCGCGCGAGGCGTTCCTTGCTGACCCCTTTGTCGATTGCACGACGCAGCATATAATGCTCTTGAACCGTCGAGAGCCGATTGATCCGGTGGTTGTAGGTATAGGTCTCAAAATCCTTGGCGATCAGGCAGGGCGCCGTGTCCTGGCCCAGCTCCTTCAGCGCCAGCACCCGCAAATTGCCATCCAGCAGCAAAAACCTATCCGCACTCGGGTCTGGCTTGATCACAGACAGCGGCTCGATCAAGCCGATTTCCCGGATCGAGGACACGATCTGCTTGAACTTGCGCGTCGTCATTACGCCGTCCGGGACCTTTTTCGAGGGCATCAGCTCTTCGAGAGGGATCTGGAAGGTCTCGAGATCAAACCCGAGGGTCAGGTTCAACGGGGCCTTGGGATAGGGCACGTCATTGTCGTCGGTGTCGTGCTGGGGAAATGCCCCGGGGTAAAGCGGCTTCACGGTACTGAGGTCATTCATGATGTTTTCCTTTTCGGGGTTCAGGCGGTTTCAATGCGGTCGGCGAGGTATTTCGGCAGGCTGTCGAGGCCTTCGGCGCGCAGGAGCGTCACGAAGTGCTCATCGGCAAAGAGGCGTTTCAGACCTTGGACCACCAAGAGCAGCTGCTGGTGCGCATGGTCGGTTTTCAGCATCAGCTTGTGCTGGCGGGCGACCTCGCGCTGATAAGTCTTGACTAGGGAATGCGCTGAGTTCGGCAGCTTGGGACGGTCGCCGCCGGTCTTTGGACCCTTTTCGCGGCGCTTTTCAATGAGCCGCTTGGCGTCCGTGATCTGATGCCCTTTCAGCTGGCCAGTCTTGTAGGCCTCTTCCAGCATATCACCGAGGTTTTCGTCATCATGCTTGGCGCGGGCGGTCTCGAGGGCTGTTGTCCACGGGATGGTGCTGTTTTGCACCGCCTCGATCAGACGCTCCTCTCCCTTTTCCAGTAGGAAGACGATGTCCCGGACGTATTTCTCCGACAGGCCCGTCCGCGTGATGATGTCGTCGATAGTGTAGTCCCGCGCCAGCAAAAGCTCGATGTCGGCCAAGATCTCTAGCGGGCGATGACCGCGCCGGGCAATGTTTTCAGCCAATGACATGATGAAGGCGTCTTCATCGGTCACATTGTGGACTTGCCCGGCTTTTGTGGAGAGCGTTTAGCTCACTTCCCGTGCCTTTCGCTCGAAGGCGATGGGGCTCTGGAAGCCGAGCGACGAATGGCGCCTGACGGGGTTATAGAACCCGTTGATGTATCTGGCGACAGCGTTTTCGGCCTGAGCGCGTGTCTGCCACGCGACCGGCCAGATCAGCTCCGACTTGATGGTCTTGAAGAACGTCTCGACCATCGCGTTGTCATAGCAGTTCCCGCGCCCGCTCATTGAGATAAGAAGGCCTCGTTTTCGGAGCAGTGCCTGATAGTCGACAGAGCAGTATTGCGACCCGCGGTCGGAATGATGGACCAGCCCCGTCGCAGGGTTGCGAGCCACCAAGGCACGCCGCAGAGCTTCGACCGCAAGATCGCGCTTCAGGCGGTCACTCGTGGCCCAGCCGACGACGCGCCGCGAGAAGAGGTCGAGAACGA
>NZ_LWGH01000345.1:0-5348 GCF_001635395.1 Sulfitobacter sp. HI0129
AGTTCGCATCCCGCCACGCCGCCGCCGATCACCGCGACCTCCGGCGGCGCCTTTTCTTCCGTGACCCGATCCAGAAAACCACGCCAACGCTGGGCATAAGCGCCCAACGGCTTGGCGCCGACCGCATGTTCGGCGAACCCCGGAATCTGCATCCGGGCGGTGATCCCGATATCGAGCGATGCCACGTCATAGGCCACGGGGCCGCGCCCCTCCAGATGGATACGCCTCTCGGTGCGGTCGATCCCGCAGGCGCGGTCGATGATCAGCCGCGCACCCGCGAAACGGCAAAGCTGCACGAGGTCGATGTCCAGTTCGTCCCGCGCATAATGTCCGGCGACATGCCCCGGCAGCATGCCGGTATAGGGCGCGGTGGGGCCGGGATCGATCACGGTCAGCCGTGCCCCCGGCATCGGCGCCATGCCCCAGCGGCGCAGTACCAGCGCATGGGCATGGCCACCCCCCACCAGCACGAGGTCCCGCGTGAGGGGGGGATCAACGATCAAACTGCCGCCTGTTCTTCATTCTCATGATTCCAAATACTTCGGGGAGCGCGAGGGGCAGCGCCCCTCGTCCGTTGCAGATTTCATTGCGCCAATAACTATCCCAGCCGAACGTCAATGAAAATCGCGCGACTTGGGGATCACACGAACGTCACGCGGATGGGCGCGGCCCCCGACCTGTCCGGTGATCGGATGGGTCGGATGATCGCCCCGGCTGGTGACGCTGGGGATAGGCTCTTCGGACAAAGCCTCCAGCCGCGCCGTGCGGTTCTCCAGCGCATCCGCCACCACATGTATGACCTGTCCGTCGCTCTGGACCCGGCCATGCACCACCAGCAGGCGGGCGGCCATCACCGTGGCGCGGTGGGCCTCGAACATCTTGGGCCAGATCACGAGGTTCGCGACCCCCGCTTCATCCTCCAGCGTGATGAAGCAGACGCCCTTGGCGCTGCCGGGCTTCTGCCGCACCAGAACCAGCCCGGCGAGCGAGACCTTGCGCCCGTGCGGCATCCCCGGCAACTGGTCCGTGGAAGCAAAGCCCTGCCCCCGCAGGCTGGCGCGGAAAAAGCTCATGGGATGCGCCTTCAGGGACAACCGCAGCGTCTGGTAATCGGCGACCACATGTTCCGCCCGGGGCATCGCGGGTAGGCTCACCGCCGGTTCGGCGCCTTCATCCCGCGCCTCCGCATGGGTAAAGATCGGCAGATCGGGGGCGTCCTTCAGCCCCTGCGCCTGCCAGAGCGCCTGCCGCCGGTCGATCCCCATGCTGCGCATGGCATCCGCCGCCGCCAGACGCCGGACCGTGCCACGGTCCAGCTTTACCCGGGTCTTGAGGTCCGCCACATCGGCGAAAGGCATGGCGCGCATGGCCACGATGCGGCGTCCCGCCTCTTCGCGCAGGCCATCCACCTGACGGAAACCCAGCCGCAGGGCAAAGCCGCCCGCCCCGCAGGGCTCCAGCGTGCAATCCCATTCCGACAGGTTCACATCCACGCCGCGCACCTCCACCCCATGTTCGCGCGCATCCCGCACGATCTGCGCGGGCGCATAGAACCCCATGGGTTGGCTGTTGAGCAGCGCGCAGGCGAAAGCCGCCGGGTGGTGGCACTTCATCCAGGACGACACGTAGACAAGCTTGGCAAAGCTCGCCGCGTGACTTTCAGGAAACCCGTATTCGCCGAAGCCCTTGATCTGATCGAAGCACCGCTGCGCGAAGTCGGGGTCGTAGCCCCGCTCCGTCATGCGCCCCACCATCTTTTTCTGCAGCGTCTCGATCTGCCCGCGGGACCGGAAGGTGGCCATGGCCTTGCGCAACTGGTTCGCTTCGGCGGGCGAGAACCGCGCCGCCTCAATGGCGATCTTCATTGCCTGCTCCTGAAAGATCGGCACCCCGAGCGTCCGTCCGAGGATCTTCAGCAGTTCGTCCTGCGGATGCTCCGGCCCCGGTGCCGGATAGCTGACCCCCTCCAGCCGTTGGCGGCGGCGCAGGAAGGGATGCACCATATCGCCCTGAATCGGGCCGGGGCGCACGATGGCCACTTCGATCACCAGATCATAGAACCGCCGGGGCCGCAGTTTGGGCAACATCGCCATCTGGGCACGGCTTTCCACCTGAAAGACGCCAAGGGAATCGCCCGCGCAGAGCATGTCATAAGTCTGCGTATCATCCGGCGGGATGCTAGCAAGATCGTGGTCCTCGCCGTAATGCGCGCGCATCAGGTCGAAACACTTGGCGATACAGGTCAGCATCCCGAGCGCCAGAATATCGACCTTGAAGATATCCAGCGCATCGATGTCGTCCTTGTCCCACTCGATGAAGGATCTGTCGGGCATGGCACCGTTGCCGATGGGCACGATCTCGGTCAGGGGGCGTTCGGTCAGGATGAAGCCGCCCACATGCTGGCTGAGGTGGCGCGGCATGCCCGTCATCTGCCGGGCCAGATGGATGACCCGCCGCAGGTAGGGATCGCTCAGGTCCATGCCCGCTTCCCTGACCCGGGCATCGCCCACCTCGGGTTCATGGCTGCCCCAGACCGTACTGGCGAGCTTGCTGGTCACATCCTCGCTCAGTCCCATGGCCTTGCCGACCTCGCGGATGGCGCTGCGGGGGCGGTAGTGGATCACGGTGGCACAGAGCCCGGCGCGGGCGCGGCCATATTTCGCGTACATGTACTGGATCACCTCTTCGCGGCGTTCATGTTCGAAATCCACGTCGATGTCGGGCGGCTCGTCGCGTTCCTCACTCAGGAAGCGTTCGAACAGCACGTCGTGCTCCGCCGGATCGACCGAGGTGATGCCGAGGCAGAAGCAAACGGCGGAATTGGCCGCCGACCCACGACCCTGACACAGGATCGGCGGGCTGGCCTCCTCCCGGGCGAAGCGCACGATGTCGTTGATGGTCAGGAAATAGCGCGCGATCTTCTTCGAACGGATCAGCGCGAATTCCTTCTCGATAATCGGGGCGATCTTTTCAGGGATCCCCTCCGGATAGCGCCGCGCCGCCCCTTCCCATGTGAGCCGCTCCAACTCCTCCTGCGCGCTGCGGCCTTCGGGCACGATCTCATGCGGGTATTCGTACTTCAGATCGCCCAGCGAAAAGGTGCAATCCTCCGCGACGGTACGGGTCGCCGCGATGGCATGGGGCCATGCGCTGAACAGGCGGCACATTTCCGACGGAGGTTTGAGGTAACGCTCGGCGTTCGCCTCCAGCAGGAAACCCGCCTGCGCGATCGTCGTGCCTTCGCGGATGCAGACCATCACGTCCTGCAGGGGGCGGCGCATGGGGGCGTGGTAGAGCACATCATTGGTGGCCAGTATCCGCAGCCCCTGCCTCCGCGCGATGGCATCGAGCCGGTTGATCCGCGCCACGTCATCCCCCCGGTAGAGATAGGCCGCCCCCACGTAGCGCATCCCCGGCAGCGCCCGGACCAGCCGGGGCAGGCCAGCGGCGAACATGTCGAGGTTCTCGCCCGGCATGGCGATCAGGTGCAGGCCTTCGGCATGGGCCGCCAGCATCTCCAGCGTCAGATGGGTTTCGCCCTTTTCCTGCCAGCCGCCATCCACGTCCGACATCTTGCCCTTGCTGAGCAGCGTGGAGAGCCGTGCATAGGCGTCGCGGTCCCGCGGATAGGCCAGCAGATCGGCACCGCACATGAGCACCAGCCGCGCCCCGATCACCGGCCGGACCTTGGCCTTCTTCGCCTCCGTATGGATGCGGACGACACCGGCCAGCGTGTTGTGATCGGCAATACCGATACTGTCGTAGCCCAGCAAGTTTGCCGTTGCGGTCAGGTCGACCGCATCCGAGGCCGCGCGCAGAAAGGAAAAGCAGCTCGCCAACCCCAACTCCACATAAGGTGCGGGAGGATGCCAGCGGAACGGGTCCTCATCCTCCAGCGTGCGCCGCCTGTGTCCTTCCTGCTCCGGCATGGCTCAATCCCCCGTCACCCGAACAACCCATGCAGGAACCAGCGCGGATCGTCGCCGCGCCCGTCGCCCAGCACCCCCTCACGGTACATCCAGAAGCGCCGCCCATCGCCGACTTCCACCTTGTAGTAATCCCGCAGCCGGGTGCCGGCGCGGGCGCGCCACCATTCCGGGGCGAGCCTTTCGGGGCCTTCATGGCGCGTGGTCAGATAGGCCACCCCGCGCCAGCGAAACCGCGCCGGGGGGCCTTCGGGCACGGCGTAAAGCACGAAGATCTCTTCTGCCGGGTCCAGCAACCGCAGGGGCCGTTCGCGCGGCACCACCGGCGGGGCCTGCGGCACATGGGTAAGCGCGGGCACCTGCGCCTCCACCCGTTCGGGCAAATGGCTTTCCACCCAAGCCGACCATGTCACCTTCTCCGGGCCGAGCCGCGCGGTCAGCCTATCCAACAGGGCGGCCACGTCCTTGCCGGGATCGCGCTTGCCGTCGAGGTAATCCTGATGCAGCGCCAGGGCTTCCACCCGCAGCGCCTCCAGCGTCAGCAGATCGAAACCGAAACCGGGGTCGATGCCGTCGAGCTTGCCTTCCAGCAGGCGCACCACATGCGCGGCATCGCGGCTGGCCTGCGCCGTCGCCACATCCCGGCTGCGCCACTCCCCATCGACGCGGTAGATCGTCAGCCGCAACTGGCGTGCCCCCAGTTCAGCCCGCGACAACTGCAGGCACAGGTCTTCCGCGAGACCGGCCAGATGGGGCACCGGGTCGATCACCGGTTCCGGCAGGCGCCGCCGCACAAGCCAGCGGCGGGCATCCTGCGGCGCGTTCAGCGGATCGGGGGTGCGGCCCGTGGCCCGGTCGAGCAGGATGAGCGGATTGTCCTCTTCGGGCAGATGGCCGAACCGCCGCATCAGCGCCACGCGCGGCACGTCCCGCAGGGCCGCGACGGTCTTCAGCCCCAGACGGTCCAGCAGGCGCGCGGTATCGGGCGTGATCCGCAGGGCCGCCACCGGCAAGCCTGCCAGCCGGTCGCCCAATTCCTCAGGCCCGCAGATACACCCCGGAGAACCGTGCCGCGCCAGCATCTGTGCCCCACCCCGCGTGGGCGCCAGCGCCAGCCGCGCGGTCAGCCCCTGCATCTTGAACCGCGCCGCCATGTCCCGCAGCATCGCCGCCTCGCCCCCGAAAAGATGCCCGGCCCCGGTTACGTCGAGGATAATCCCGTCATCCGTGTCCCGCACCGTCCACGGGCACCAGCGCCGCGCCCACATGGCCACCCGCCCCAGCAGCGCCTGATCCCCGCGCGGATCGGCCTGTTCCACATGCAGGTCGGGATGGATGGCCTGTACGTCCACGATCCGGGCGCCGGGTGTGATCCCCCGTTCCCGCGCGGGCTTGCCCAACGCATGGACCACAGGACCATGG
>NZ_LWGH01000346.1:0-4507 GCF_001635395.1 Sulfitobacter sp. HI0129
ACGCGATGTGGATACGCTCAAACTGCTGCAGACCATGGGCCATCGTGACTTCGGCATCTATGCGCGTGTCGTCCAGAGCGGGACGGTAAGCGTTGGCGACAGTCTGGAACTGACCTGATGGCCCTACCCTTCCCCCTCGCCGATGAACCGGAGCCTCAGGATGCCGAAGACGGTCGGCTGCTGTTCGCGGGCGGCACCGAATTCGTCAAAGGCGTTGTCGCCATGGACGGGCTGCCCGATCCCGATCGGCTCGAAGTCTGCTTTGCCGGACGTTCGAACGTTGGTAAATCCAGCCTCATCAATGCGTTGACAGGGCGCAAGGGTCTGGCACGTGCGTCGAACACCCCCGGTCGCACGCAAGAGATCAATTACTTTGCGACCGGCGAAGATCTCTACCTTGTCGACCTTCCCGGCTATGGCTTCGCCAATGCGCCGCTGGCGGTGGTCGAAAAATGGCAGCGTCTTTTGCGGCAATACCTTTCGGGTCGTCAAACCCTGCGCCGCGCCTTCGTGCTCATCGATGCGCGCCACGGTATCAAGAAAGTGGATGAGGAAATCCTGTCCCTCCTCGACAGTTCCGCCGTCACGTTCCAGGCTGTTCTGACAAAGGCGGACAAGGTGAAGGAAAAGGATCGGGAAAAGGTGCTCGATCAGGTGCGCGCCGCGCTATCGCGACATCCCGCCGCCTACCCCGAAATCCTTGTGACTTCGTCGGAAAAGGGCTGGGGCATCCCCACGATGCGTGCCATCATCGCCGCTCTGGAATAGCTGGCGCAGCGCGCCACCAAAGGGTCAAAGGATGAGAACGCAAGACATGAACCGCGATTGGATCGCCACCGCCCGCACCCTGTCACAGGCACTACCCTATCTGCAGCGCTATGCGGATGCGACCGTGGTGATCAAACTTGGCGGTCACGCCATGGGCAGCGATGAGGCGATGGATGAATTCGCCCGCGACGTCGCCCTGATGCGGCAGGTTGGTGTGAACCCCGTGATCGTCCACGGCGGTGGCCCGATGATCAATGACATGCTCAAGCGGTTGGATATCAAATCCGAATTCGTGAACGGCAAGCGCGTGACGGATGCGGCGACAATGGACGTGGTCGAAATGGTCCTCTCCGGGCTGGTAAACGCCAAGATCGTGCAGGCAATCAGCGAACAGGGCGGGCGTGCCGTAGGGGTATCGGGCAAGGATTCGGGGCTGATCATCTGCGAAGCGGAAGACCCCGCGCTCGGCCTTGTCGGTCGCCCGACAGAGGTGAACCCGCGTCTTCTCCTCGACCTTGCGGAAAAGGAGATCATTCCCGTCATTGCCCCCTTGGGAATGGGCCGCGGGGGCGAGACGTTCAACATCAACGGCGATACCGCCGCCGGGGCCATTGCCGCGGCCCTGAAGGCGGATCGCCTCCTGCTCCTGACGGATGTCGCCGGGGTGAAGAACGCTGCCGGGGACGTGCTGACAGAGCTTACCGCGGCGCAGATCCGCGAAATGGTGGCCGATGGGACGATTGCGGGCGGGATGATCCCCAAGACCGAAACTGCGCTCGATGCGCTGGAGGGCGGGGCGCGGGCTGCCGTTATCCTCGACGGTCGTGCGCCAAATGCCTGCCTTCTCGAACTGTTTACCGAGCACGGGGCAGGCAGCATCATCCGCAAAGGATGACACTGCCGGAGCTGGAAGCGCTGCTGGACCCTGCGTATCTGCGCATCCTCGGCGGCTTCCACCCCGGGCCGGATGACGGCACCCCGGAGGGCTGCAAAACGCTTTTGCTTCTCGGCCCGGATGAACCTCGGTTCTGGCCGTATTTCATCCAGACACCTGAGTATCGCGACGACGCGCCCGACGCGATGGACAGATGGTCCCTGCGTGTGGTGGGGGACTGCGCAAAAAGGATCGGCGCACAGGCGCTTTTTCCCTTCGGTGGCCCGCCCTACCTGCCCTTCTATTCCTGGGCGTTAAAATCAGGCCGGGCCCACGTGTCGCCGATCCGGTTTCTCGTCCATGATCGTGCGGGGCTGTTTCTGTCATTTCGTGGTGCCCTGGCCCTTTCGGAACGGATCCCCCTCCCCTCACCGGAAAGCACGCCCTGCGCCACCTGTGCAAGCCAGCCCTGCGCCACTGCCTGTCCCGTCCGTGCCTTGACACCCCAGGGATATGATGTGGCAGCCTGCAAGGCATATATACGGTCCGACGCAGGGCGGGATTGTCGGGAAAACGGATGCCTCGCGCGGCGGGCCTGCCCCGTATCGAAGACAGCGGGCCGGCTATCGGCGCAATCGGCCTATCATATGCAGTATTTTATCAAAGGTAGCCCATGAAACGCCTGATCCTTATGCGGCACGCGGAGTCCGATTGGAGCGGCAGCAGCGGCACCGATCACAGTCGGGTTCTGAATGCCCGGGGCCGCCTTGGGGCGGAACGGCTCGGGCAGTGGATGAAGGAACATGACTATCTGCCGGACCGCGTCCTTTGTTCCGACGCGAGCCGCACCCGCGAAACGCTTCTGCTGCTGGAACTGCAAACAAATTCAGTCGAGCATTTGCGCGCGCTCTACCTCGCCGGGCCGCCGGAAATTCTGGAGCTGCTGCGCGAGGCAGAGGGCGAGGCGGTGCTGATGGTCGCACACAACCCGGGCTGCGCCACCTGCGCACAGTGGTTGCCCGTTGCGAACGAGGTGCGGAATATCCGCCCGGCGCAACCAGCGTTATCGACTTCGACGTCGAAGACTGGGGAAATATTGATTGGGGAACCGGTCAGCTGCACGACTATACCAGCCCGCGCGACCTGAATTGAACAGGCGCCCGGGCGGCGCAAACCGCCCGGTCCGCATGGTTTCGGTCAATGGCCGAGGATCTGGCTCAGGAACAGTTGGGTCCGCGGCGACTTCGGATTCTTGAAGAACTCCTCCGGCTCGTTCTGTTCGACGATCTGCCCGTCATCCATGAAGATCACCCGGTTCGCGACCTGACGGGCAAAGCCCATCTCGTGCGTCACGCAGAGCATCGTCATACCCTCTTCGGCGAGCTCGATCATGGTGTCGAGCACTTCCTTGATCATCTCCGGGTCGAGGGCGGAGGTCGGCTCATCGAAAAGCATGATTCGGGGGCGCATGCACAGCGACCGGGCGATCGCCACCCGCTGCTGCTGCCCGCCCGAAAGCTGACCGGGATATTTATCCGCCTGATCCGGGATCTTCACCTTTTCGAGGAAATGCATCGCTGTTTCCTCGGCCTTCTTCTTGGGGACCTTGCGAACCCATATCGGGGCAAGCGTACAGTTCTCAAGAATCGTGAGGTGCGGGAAGAGGTTGAAATGCTGGAAGCACATACCGACTTCGGAGCGGATCTTGTCGATGTTCTTGAGGTCTGAGGACAGCAATGTGCCGTCCACCTCGATGGTGCCTTTCTGGTGCTCTTCCAGCGCGTTGATGCAGCGGATCAGCGTCGATTTACCCGAGCCCGAAGGACCACAAATAACGATACGTTCCCCGCGATAGACTGTCAGGTCGATATCCCGCAGCACGTGGAAGCTGCCGTACCATTTGTTCATGTTCTGGATGGAGATCGCGACTTCGTCGGAGACCTTCATCTGGGGGTTGGGTGTCACGTGGGTTTCAGCGATGTCAGCCATTCTTCGGGCCTCCTTAACGATGATCTGTCGCGAGGCGGCGTTCCAGCCACTGCGAGTATTGCGAGATGCCGTAGCAGACAATGAAGAAGAGCAGCGCAGCAAAGCCGAGCAGTTCCCAATAGACGCCGTTCCAGTCCGTCGAAGCGAGGATCGGGCCACGGATCATGCCGACCAGATCGAACATGGAGATGATCGATACCAGCGTCGTATCCTTGAAGAGACCCACAGCGATGTTCACGATGCCCGGAATGGAGATCTTCAGCGCCTGCGGCAGAATGATGAGCCGCATTGCCTGCGGGTAATCGAGCCCGAGGCTATCGGCCGCTTCGTACTGCCCCTTCGGAAGCGCGGCGAGCCCGCCCCGGATCACCTCGGCGATATAGGCCGAAGAGAACATGGTGATCATAATGACCACCCGCAGGAACAGGTCCACGCCGGAGCCGGGCGGGAAGAAATAGGCCAGCATCACGTTCGCCACGAACAGCAGCGTGATCAGCGGCACCCCGCGAATGAACTCGATGAAGATGACGCAGATCCATTTGATCAACGGCATGGAGGACTGACGACCCAACGCCAGTGCGATACCGATGGGCAGTGAAAGCGAAACGCAGGTCACGCCCAGCATCATGTTCAGCATGAAGCCACCCAGATCGCGCGACGGCACCGCTTCGAGCCGCAGGCCCGAAGTGATCCGGGCGAGGTCGGGAATGGCGAGCCCGCCGACATACCAGACCGCCAGCGCGGCGATGACACCACCGAAGAACCCTGTCGCGAAACTGCGATGGACGAGTTTTTCGTAGACGAAATAGCCCACGACGAACCCAAGCAGTGCGACGATGGGTGTCCAGATCGTACCGCCCCAGATCAGCCAGTAGG
>NZ_LWGH01000347.1:0-2784 GCF_001635395.1 Sulfitobacter sp. HI0129
GGCGCGTGGGTGCTCGACGTATGGCGCTATGAGAAGACCTTGCCCGGCCAGGGCAACAGTTGATCAGAGCGCTGCGGCCTGACGGCGCAGTTCGAACTTCTGAATCTTGCCGGTGGAGGTTTTGGGCAATTCGCAGAAAATGACCTTCTTCGGCGTCTTGAACCCGGCCAGCCTTTCGCGGGTAAAGGCGATCAGGGCCGCCTCGTCTGCCGGTGTGCCGGGCTTCAGTTCCACGAAAGCGCAGGGAACCTCGCCCCATTTCTCATCAGGGCGGGCGACCACGGCGGCAAGGTTCACATCAGGATGTTCCATCAGCGCGCCTTCGACCTCAACGGAAGAAATGTTCTCGCCACCCGAGATGATGATGTCCTTCGCGCGGTCCGCGATCTGGATGTAACCGTCTGCGTGCCGCACGGCGAGGTCGCCGGAATGAAAGTATCCCCCGGCAAAGGCCTCCCGCGTTGCTTCGGGGTTCTTGAGGTAGCCTTTCATCACCGCGTTGCCCCGGATCATGATCTCACCCTGGGCGGTGCCGTCACGCGGCACGGGGGCCATTGCATCGTCGGTCACGTCGATATGTTCCATCATCGGAAAGGCGACGCCCTGCCGCGCCTTTACCGCCGCCCGTGCGGATTGATCGAGTGCGTCCCAATCCTCCGGTCGCCAGAGACATTCCGTCACGTGGCCGTAGGTTTCCGTCAGCCCGTAGACCTGCGTGACGTTGAAGCCCAGCTTTTCGATCTTGGACAGGGTGGCCGGGGCGGGGGGTGCACCGGCGGTAAACACCTCCACCTGATGGTCAAAGGCACGGCGTTCGCTTTCGGGGGCGTTCACCAGCATGTTGAGCACGATGGGCGCGCCGCCGAAGTGGGTCACGCCGTGATCGGCGATGGCGTCATAGATGGCAGGTGCTGTGATGTCGCGGCAGCAGACGAGCGTTCCGCCCAGCAGCGGCATCATCCATGTGTGGTTCCAGCCGTTGCAGTGAAACAGGGGAACGATCTGCATGAAGACCGGATGTAGAACCATCCGCCACGAAATCACCGTGCCCATGGTCATCAGATAGGCCCCGCGGTGATGATAAACGACACCCTTGGGTCGCCCCGTGGTGCCGGACGTATAATTGAGCGCGAGACTTTCCCATTCGTCTTCCGGCATGATCCAGTCGAAGCCGGGGTCGCCTTCGGCGAGCAGGTCTTCATAGGTCTTGTGCCGTCCGCTGGGGGCGAAACCTGCCTCTGCGTCGGGCACTTCGATGATCAGGGGGGCGTCGCCTTCCATCTGCGCGCAGGTGGCCTCGGCCAGTTCCAGAAACTGGGTATCCGCCAAAAGCACGCGTGCGCCGCCGTGTTCAAGGATATATGCGACGGTGTTCACGTCGAGGCGGGTGTTGATCGTGTTCAACACGGCCCCGCAGGCGGGAACGCCGAAATGCGCTTCGGCCTGCGCGGGCAGGTTGGGCAACAGGGTCGCCACGACGTCGCCCGGTTCCATCCCAGCGCCCCCGAGCGCCGAAGCCAGTCGCGTGCAACGTTCGTAGTATTCAGCATAGCTGTGACGAAGGCTGCCGTAGATCACCGCGGTTCGGTCGGCAAAGACGTCGGCGGCCCGTCTCAGGTGGGACAACGGTGTCAGCGCCACATGGTTCGCGGCACATTTGTCCAGCCCCGTTTCGTCCCGCATCCAGCCCATAACTGTCCCCCCGTCTTCGCAGATGTCGCTTTTGGGGTTGAGTATTGCGATGGCGAGGCGAGTTTGGAAAGTACAAAAGAAGGACAGGGCAGGGGGCATATGCAGCAGGAATCAATACAATCGGCGCGTCCGACAGCGGCAGCCATTACCGTGCTGGGTGGCATGATGACGCTCGGCCTGACGGACAATTTCGTGCCCTATCTGACGCAGAGCGGTTCGCTCTGGCAGTTTCACATGCTGCGCGGGTTTATGGCGCTGCTGCTGTTGCTGGGTCTCGCGGCGGTGGGGTTCGGTCTGATCCGGCCAAAGCGATGGGGCGCGGTACTGGGGCGTAGCCTGTTCACCGCGGGGGCCATGCTGATCTACTTCGGCTGCCTGTCCATCATGCCCATCGGGGTGGTGGTGGCGGGGCTCTTTACCGCGCCGCTTTTCGTGCTGGTGATCTCCGTCCTTTTTCAGGGCAAGCGGGTGGGCGCGATACGCTGGGGGGCCGTGTTGCTGGGTTTTGCAGGGGCGCTTCTGGTGATCCGCCCCGATCCCGGTGCGCTCGACCCGGTGAGCTTTCTGCCGATCTTTGCCGGATTGCTCTATGCGGTGGGGGCCGTGGCGACGCGGTCCTGGTGCGAAGGGGAAGGGACATTGGCACTGACGGCCGGCTTCTTCGGGATGCTGACGGTGTTCGGTGCCGTGGGCCTGCTGGTGCTGGACCCGGGCGGGCCACCCGGCCATGCAGGCTTTGCCTTGCGGGGGTGGGTGCCGCTCGACGCCGGTCTGCTGTTCTGGACGGCGGTGCAGGCGGTGGGCTCCATCATCGGAATCGGGCTCATCTTTCGAGGCTACCAGCTGGGCGAGGCGGGGCATGTCGCCGTATTCGAATTTTCGCTACTGGTATTCGCGTCCTTCTGGGCGTGGGTCCTGTGGGGGCAGACCGTACCCGCAGTTGGTCTTGTTGGAATGGCGGCCATCGCGCTGGCGGGCGCGGTGATTGCCCTGCGCAGCGAGGAGCCCGCGCCCCTTCGGGCAACGCGGGTGCCGGAATGATCATCAGCCGTGGAAGGGCGTATATCTTTGTTCATATCCCCAAGACCGGGG
>NZ_LWGH01000348.1:0-9412 GCF_001635395.1 Sulfitobacter sp. HI0129
CTGCGTGATCCCCGCCGGGAACCTCGTGGGCGAAGAGGGCAAGGGATTCAAATACGCGATGATGGGGCTCGATGGCGGGCGGCTCAATATCTCGGCCTGTTCGCTGGGCGCGGCCCAGACGGCGATGAACGCCACGCTGGACTACATGGGCGAACGCAAGGCTTTCGGCCAGACCATCGACCAGTTCCAGGGGTTGCAGTTCCGCCTTGCGGACATGGAGATCGAGTTGCAGGCAGCGCGCACCTTCCTGCGGCAGGCCGCGTGGAAGCTGGACAGCGGTGCGCCGGACGCCACGCGCTTTTGCGCCATGGCCAAGAAGTTCGTGACCGAAACGGGCAGCCGCATCGTGGACCAGTGCCTGCAATTGCACGGCGGCTACGGCTACCTTGCCGACTACGGGATCGAGAAGCTCGTGCGCGATCTGCGCGTGCATCAGATTCTCGAAGGCACCAACGAAATCATGCGCGTCATCGTGGCCCGCGACATGCTGAAGAACAGATGAGCGATATCGACATCCGCAAGAAGGGCCGCGCGGGCCGCATCACGCTGACCCGGGCCAAGGCGCTCAACGCCATGACCTACGAGATGTGCCTTGCCATCGAACGGGCGTTCGACGACTGGCGCGACGACGACGAAGTCGAGGTGGTGATACTGGACGCGGAGGGCGAGCGGGCCTTCTGCTCTGGCGGGGATATCGCGGAGCTTTACGCGACCGGCACCAAGGGCGATTACGCCTATGGGCGGAAGTTCTGGGCCGATGAATACCGGCTCAACCACAAGATATTCAGCTATCCCAAACCCGTCGTTTCCTTCCTGCAGGGCTTCACCATGGGCGGGGGCGTGGGCATCGGCTGTCACGGCACGCACCGCATCGTGGGCGAGACGAGCCAGATCGCCATGCCGGAATGCGGCATCGGGCTGGTGCCCGACGTGGGCGGCTCGCTTCTGCTGGCGCTGGCGCCGGGGCGGCTGGGCGAATACCTTGGCCTGACGACGGCGCGCATGGGGCCTGCGGATGCGATCCATGCGGGCTTTGCGGATATGTTCATCCCTGAACAGAAGTGGCCGCAGCTTATCGATACGCTGGCGCGCTCGGGCGATACCACGGTGCTCGATCCGGCGGTGGAGGATGCACCCGCGGGCACGCTGAAAGAGGCTCAGACACAGATCGATGCGCTCTTTGCCGGGGAGGCGCTGGAAGACATTGGCCGCACCCTCGCGGCAGATGACAGCGATCTGGCCCAGGACGCCGCCAAGAAGATGAGCCGCAACAGCCCGCTGTCGATGGCCTGCACGATCGAGATTCTGCACCGGCTGCGCGGCCCATCCGCCACCATGGAAAAGGCGCTCGACCTCGAATACCGCTTTACCTACCGCGCGATGGAAGACGGCGACTTCCTCGAAGGGATCCGCGCCGCGATCATCGACAAGGACCGCAACCCCAAGTGGCAATTCGCGGACCGCGACGTGCCCACGGCGGCGGTTGCGAAAATGCTGCAACCCCTGGGCGCCGACGCCCTGAAACTGGAGGATCACTGATGGCGGGCATGACAATCGGATTTATCGGGCTGGGCAACATGGGCGCACCAATGGCGACCAATCTGGCGCGGGCCGGTCACACTGTACGCGGCTATGACGTGGCAGGCACCACGGCAGAGGGTGCGACAGCGGCAGGCTCCATCGCCGAGGCAGTGAAGGACGCCGATGTGGTCATCACCATGCTGCCCAACGGGTCGATCCTGCGCGATGTCGCAGCCGAAGCAATCCCCCATATGGCCAAGGGCAGCCTTTTCATCGATTGTTCCACCGTGGATGTGGAAAGCGCGCGCAACACCGCCGAGGCGGCGGAAAACGCAGGGCTGCTGGCCGTGGATGCTCCGGTATCGGGGGGCATCGGCGGCGCGTCGGCGGGCACGCTGACCTTCATGGCCGGCGGGTCGGAGGACGCCTTTACCAAGGCGAAGCCGCTTTTCGACATCATGGGCCAGAAGGCCGTCCACTGCGGCGAGGCGGGCGCCGGTCAGGCGGCCAAGATCTGCAACAACATGATCCTCGGCGTGACCATGATCGCCACCTGCGAAGCCTTCGCGCTGGCGGACAAGCTAGGCCTCGACCGGCAGAAGATGTTCGACGTGGTCAGCACCTCTTCGGGGTACTCATGGTCGATGAACGCCTATTGCCCTGCCCCCGGCGTCGGCCCGACCTCACCCGCGGACAACGACTACAAACCCGGGTTCGCCGCCGAACTGATGCTGAAGGACCTCGGGCTGAGCCAGCAGGCCGCCGAAATGGCCGATGCCGATACGCCCATGGGTCAGCTCGCGCGGTCGCTCTATGCCAGTTTCGTGAATGACGAAGACGGCAAGGGCCGGGATTTTTCGGCCATGCTGCCCCGCTTTGAGGCGCGCGGCCATTCGGGCTGAGCGGGCATCCGCCCAGCACCCGGCGGGGCATCTTGCCACGCGCCGCAAGGCCGGGAACAACCGGAAGGGCGCAGCGTTAACGCTGCAAGACATGGGGCTTCGGCCCGCCCCGACATGTCAGAGAAGGGAGCCGCAAGACGCAGGCTCCCGCTGCCCTAACGGAGATCAGACATGAAAAAGACCACCTTCCCCCTCGCCGTGGCGCTGGCCATCGCCGCCGCCCCGGCCTTTGCCACACCGCCCGCATATGCCCCCCAGACGTCGATCCTGACGATCCCGGCCCCGCAGCCCGCACCCGGCGTGCTCTTGATCAAGGATGACAAGGGCGACAAGGAGGCGAAAAAACACGCCAAGGAAGCGCGCAAAGCTGCGGAGAAGGCAGAGAAAAAGGCCGAGAAAGCCGCCGAGAAGCGCGAAAAACACGCGGAAAAAGCCGAAGAAAAGCGTGAGAAAAAGGCCGAGAAGGCCGCCGAAAAGTTGGAAAAACGTGCCGAGAAAGCCGCCAAGGCCGAAGAGAAGGCCGTGAAGAAAGCGCTCAAGGAAGACCGAAAGGCGCACAAGGAATATCACAAACTGCTGGAAGAGGCCCGCGCCAGTGACCACTACGCCCGCCGCACGCTGCGCGACGAGGCCGAGCGCGAAACCCAGGCCCGTGCCGTTCTGCGCGCGGCGGCCCCCGAAAGCCGGGACATGGCCGCGCTGCTGTCCGCCGGGGCGCTGGCACTGCTGGGCGACCGCGTGGCCTTTGCCGAGGTGGAGGACGACGCGCTCCTCACCTATCGCAACTGTCCCCCGGGCCTCGCCAAGAAGGACCCGCCCTGCGTGCCGCCGGGCCTTGCCGCGCAGGGGGTGACCTATGAGGAATGGGTTTCCTACGACGAGGACGAGTTGGACCGCATCTACCTCGACCGGCGGCGCGGCTATCTCGAAGACCTCGACGATACCGATGCGCAGGCGGCCACCAATGATACGGTGGTGATCGAAGAGACCCCCCGCCGCATCGTTCGGCTGGACGACACCCCCGTCCCGGGCGAGCAGAAGCTGCTGCTGACCTCGGCCCAGATCGCGGAGCTTTACGATCTGCGCCCCGCCCCCGCGGGCCATCGCTATGCGCTGATCGACGGCCTGCCCGTCCTGCTGAACGAGGAGGACTATACCTCGCTGCTGCGGATCAACGAACTGGCGCTGAGCGCGGATGTGGCCGAGGGCGTGACCGTGGCCCCCACCGCAGCGCTCACGCAGGATGAACTGCGCCGCACCTACCGGCTGCCCGCGGCGGACCCCGGCTACAAGTACACCGTTCTGAACGGCGAGCTGATCCAGTTGCAGGATCAGGCCTTCGAGACGCTGCAACTGATCCGGATCGCCCGCGCGGTTCTGTAACGCCACAGGGGCCGCATGTCGGGCCTGTCGCCGCGGTCCTTCGGGAACCGGCGGCAGGCCCGCGCGTTGGGGAAACAGGACATGGGGCCCTCCACCGGCCCTTCCCGACATGACCTGCACATCACGCGCGGCGCCGTCGCCGTGCCAAGCCTGCCGGAGACATGAAATGACCCGTTCCCCCTTTGCCCGTGCTGCCGCCCTTGCCGCCAGTGGCCTGATCGGTACCGCCGTGAGCGCTGCCACCCTGCAACCGCTGCCGCTGCCCGCGCCACAGGATCATATCCGCCAGTCGCCCCCGGTGACGCATGTGCAGATGAACCTTGGCGATGCGCTCAACCAGGTGATCCGTCAGGTGGAAAAGGACGCGGGCAAGGTCGTGCGGGAGATCGAGAAGGGCAATATCCGGCTGGAGGACGGCAAGATCCGCGTGACCGGCGACGCGGCGGCCATGGTGCGCAACATCACGCGCCAACGCTCGGGTGAGGACCGCGACCGCGTGGCCCGCGAAGTGCTGTCCCGCCGCGCGCCCGAAGACCGCGACCTTGCCGCCATCCTCAGCAGCGTGCCTGCGGCCTTGCTCAGTCAGGGGCAGCGCGCCTCCGACCTGCCGGAGGAAGAATTGCTGACCTATCGCAACTGCCCGCCGGGTCTGGCAAAGCTCGATCCCCCCTGCGTGCCCCCCGGCCTTGCCAAACAGGGGGTCACCTATGAGCAATGGGTGTCCTACGGGCCGCAGGACTATGAAAACATGCTGGATGCCCGCCGCGACGGGGTAAGCGCGCTCGCCCCCGCGGTGAGCCGCCTGCCCCCGGAGGAAACCGTTCTTGCAAGCGTGAACCCCACCAACCGCAGCGGCCTGCCCGCCGCCATTCAGGACGATAACGCCCGCGCGGCACTGGCCCGGGGCCGCACCGATTCCACGCAGCGGAGCACAACGCGCGAGGACACCGCCAAGGTGGAAACCACGCGCAAGACCGAACCGGCACCCGAGGCTTTGGCCCGCGCGGAACCGAAGCCGCAACCTGCCACGCCCAAGACGAACCTGCTGCTCACCTCAGAGGAGATCGCGGAGCTTTACAACCTGCGCCCCGCCCCCGCCGGTCGTCACTATGCACTGATCGACGGGATGCCCGTTCTGCTCGATGACAAGGATTACAACTCCCTGTCGTCGATCAACGATCTGGCCCGCGCAGCACCGCTTGGCGAAGGCGTGCAGGTTGCCCCGACCGCCGCACTGACCCAGAACGAGCTGATGGCGACCTACAAGCTGTCGGCCCCCGAGCCGGGCTATAAATACTCGGTCCTCAACGGCGAAGTCATCATGGTCGAAGAACGCGCCTTCGAGACGCTGCAGCTTATCCGGATCGCCCGCGCGGCGTTATGAGGGGGGCCGAAGCCCATTTGGCCGTGGGCATCGCTCTTGACGGCTCACAGCAGATACATTAATCGGCCCCTCAATGCCTTCCGGGACGACCCGGTCAAGATGGGCTCACGTCAGGACGACCTGCGAATACGGGGGTCGAAATGGCTTGGATTTTTCTCCTTACTGCAGGTCTTCTGGAAATCGCTTGGGCGACCGGGCTGAAAAAGCTCGGGCAAAGCCCGACTTGGGCGACCGGTACATTGACCTCCCTTGCGATGATCTTGAGCCTTGTGACGCTCTATGTCGCGATGACGCGGCTCCCCCTAGGGATCGCTTACCCGATATGGACAGGCATCGGCTCTGTCGGTTCTGTCATGGTCAGCGTCCTGTTCTTTAATCAAAATCTTAGCTGGGCCAGCATTGTCGGCATGATACTGCTGCTTGCCGGAATGTTTCTGCTCGGCTCGGAAGCGCACTGAACCAAAAGGACTTTGCAAATGACGACGAAAGCAAAATTGCCGCGCAACCTGATCGAAGGCCGGCCCGCCCTGATCGTGATCGATATTCAGAAAAGCACATTTCTGGATAACAGCGAAGTACGATCCATCGATAACATGCCGGGCTACAAGGAGCGGATGATCGCCGCACGCGATCTGGTCGATGCAGCGCATCAAAACGATGTGCCGGTCATTTTCATTCAGGAGGTTCATCGGACGGACCTGATCGACTTCGGCCGGGAACTGGATGGCGACGAGGACGTGCATTGCCTCGAAGACGATCCGAGGACAGAGCTCGCAGAGGAGGAGATGGGATTTCGCCAAGGCGACTACGTGGTCCCGAAACGCCGTTATTCTGCGTTTTTCGGAACGGATTTCGAAATACTGCTACGAGGCCTGAAGGTAGATACACTGATATTGTGCGGTGGGCTGACAGATGTCTGCGTCCACTACACATTCGTGGACGGGCACCAGTCGGATTATTTCTGCAGGGTCGTGGCGGATTGCGTGGCAGGATCGTCTGTCGAAGCGCATGAAGCCGCTTTGAAGGCGATGGAATACCTGCAAACCGGCGCAGTTCAGGATCGTGCAACTGTGATCGAAGCGATCTCAGCCCTCTGAGGCGCGCGTCAGGGAGCCGTGTTGCGTTGGCTCTCGCCTCCCGTTCGCGGAGGGGGGCGATGCCGGTACAGTCTCCCCTACTCCGCCGCCACGTCCTGCGGTTTGCGACGCCCCGTCAGCAGAGGTTCCAGATAGCGGCCGGTGTGGCTTTCGGCGAGTTTGATCACCTCTTCCGGGGTGCCTGTCGCCACCACGCGGCCGCCGCCGTCGCCGCCTTCGGGGCCGATGTCGATAATGTGGTCCGCCGTCTTCACCACGTCGAGGTTATGTTCGATCACCACGACCGAATTGCCCTGATCCACCAGTTCGTGCAGCACTTCGAGCAGCTTGCGCACGTCTTCGAAATGCAGACCCGTTGTCGGCTCGTCGAGGATATAGAGCGTCCGCCCGGTAGAGCGTTTCGACAGTTCTTTTGACAGTTTCACACGCTGCGCCTCGCCGCCCGACAGGGTCGTCGCCTGCTGGCCGACCTTGATATAGCCCAGCCCCACACGCATCAGCGCATCCATCTTTTCGCGGATCGACGGCACGGCGGCAAAGAAGGTCTGGGCATCCTCCACCGTCATGTCGAGCACATCCGCGATGGACTTGCCCTTGAACTTGATCTCCAGCGTTTCGCGGTTGTAACGCGCGCCCTTGCAGGTTTCGCATTCGACATAGACATCCGGCAGGAAATGCATTTCGATCTTGATGACACCGTCACCCTGACAGGCTTCGCAACGCCCGCCCTTGACGTTGAAGCTGAAGCGCCCCGGCTTGTAGCCGCGCGCCTTGGCCTCCGGCAGGCCGGCGAACCAGTCGCGGATCGGGGTGAAGGCGCCGGTGTAGGTCGCGGGGTTTGACCGCGGCGTGCGCCCGATGGGGCGCTGGTCGATGTCGATCACCTTGTCGAGGTGCTCCAGCCCCTTGATGGTCTGGCAGGGTGCCGGGGTCTGCCGCGCACCGTTGAGGTTCATCGACGCGGTCTTGAACAGCGTCTCGATGGTGAGCGTCGATTTGCCCCCGCCCGAGACGCCGGTCACGCAGACGAACTTGCCCAGCGGGAAATCCACGGTGACGTCCTGCAGGTTATTGCCCGTGGCCTTGACCACCTGCAGCTTCTTCTTGTTTCCCTTGCGGCGGGTGGCGGGCACGGCAATTTCGCGCGCGCCGGTCAGATACTGGCCCGTGATTGAATTGCCGTCGGCGGCCACCTCTTCCGGGGTCCCGTGGCTGACGACCTGCCCGCCATGCACACCCGCGCCCGGACCGATGTCAAAGACGTAGTCGGCCTCGCGGATCGCTTCCTCGTCATGTTCGACGACGATGACGGTATTGCCCTGATCGCGCAGGTTCTTGAGCGTCTGCAACAGGCGGTCATTATCGCGCTGGTGCAGACCGATGGAGGGCTCGTCGAGCACATAGAGCACACCGGTCAGGCCAGAGCCGATCTGGCTGGCCAGACGGATACGCTGGCTTTCCCCGCCACTTAACGTACCACTTGAACGAGACAGCGTAAGATATTCCAATCCAACGTTATTCAGGAAGCCGAGCCGCTCCCTGATCTCTTTCAGAATGGCGCGCGCGATCTCGTTCCGCTGGGGCGTCAGGTAGTCCGGCACGCGCTGGCACCAGTCGAACGCCTCCCGGATGGACATCTGCACCACCTGGCCCACGTGCAGCAATTCGTCCGCGCCCCCCTTCGCCGGGCCGATCTTGACCGCCAGCGCCTCGGGCCGCAGGCGGTAGCCGCCACAGGTGCCGCAGGGACGGTTGTTCTGATAGCGCTCGAACTCCTCGCGGATCCAGTTGCTGTCCGTCTCGCGGTAGCGGCGTTCCATGTTGGGGATCACCCCTTCGAAGACGCGGCTCACCTCGTAGACGCGCCCGCCCTCGTCATAGCGGAACTTGATCTCTTCCTTGCCCGAACCGTAAAGAAACACCTGCTGCACCTTTTCCGGCAGGTCTTTCCAGCGGGTCGACTGGTTGAACTGGTAGTGCTTGGCGATGGCTTCGATGGTCTGCTTGAAATAGGGCGATTTACCCTTGCGCCAGGGCGCCAGCGCGCCGTCGTAGATCTTCAGGTTCTGGTCCGGCACGACCAGCCGTTCGTCGAAAAAGAGCTCAACCCCAAGACCGTCGCAGGACGGGCAGGCCCCGAAGGGCGCGTTGAAAGAAAACAGGCGCGGCTCGATCTCCGGAATGGTGAAGCCGCTGACCGGGCAAGCGAATTTTTCCGAAAAAGTAGTGCGCTCCGGCTCACCCTCCGCAGGGGCGGTTTCGATGACGGCGATGCCGTCGGCAAGGTCCAGCGCGGTGCGCAGACTGTCGGCCAGCCGGGTTTCCAGCCCCTCGCGCACGACGATCCGGTCGACGACAACGTCGATGTCATGGCGGAACTTCTTGTCCAGCACCGGCGGCTCGTCCAGCTCGTAGAATTCGCCGTTGACCTTCACGCGCTGAAAGCCCTGCTTGCGCAACTCGAGGAATTCCTTGCGGTATTCGCCTTTCCGGTCGCGGATGATGGGGGCCAGCAGATAGGCGCGGGTGCCCTCCTCCATCGTCATGATGCGGTCGACCATGTCCTGCACCTGCTGGGCCTCGATCGGCTTGCCGGTGGCGGGGCTGTAGGGCGTGCCGACCCGGGCAAAGAGCAGCCGCATGTAGTCGTAAATCTCCGTCACCGTGCCGACGGTGGAGCGCGGGTTCTTCGACGTGGTCTTCTGTTCGATGGAAATCGCGGGCGACAGGCCGGAGATGTGATCCACGTCCGGCTTCTGCATCATGTCAAGGAACTGCCGCGCATAGGCCGACAGGGATTCGACATAGCGGCGCTGGCCTTCGGCATAGATCGTGTCGAAGGCGAGGCTGGATTTGCCGGACCCGGAAAGCCCGGTGATCACGACAAGCTTGTCGCGTGGAATATCCACGTCGATGTTCTTGAGATTGTGCTCGCGCGCGCCGCGCACCTCGATATTCTTCTGCTCAGCCATCCGGACCCCCGTTCACGGGTCTGTACATAGGGGCGGCGGGCGGATTCTCCAATGGGCAAAAGCGAACCAAAGGCGAACATGCGTCAGGGGCCGCGCAGCCGCCCCAACAGCACATGAGCCCCCAGCCCCGCAAGAAAGGCACCCCCCGCCAAA
>NZ_LWGH01000349.1:0-4738 GCF_001635395.1 Sulfitobacter sp. HI0129
CGACAGGGCGAGCGCCAGCGCGATGCCGGGCAGGATGCCCCCGATAAAGAGAGCACCGACCGAGACGCCGGAAACCGCACCGTAGATGATGAAGGGCACCGAAGGCGGAATGAGCATCGCCAGCGCGCCCGAAGAGGCGACCGAACCGGCGGCAAGGCCCCGGTCATAGCCGCGGTCCAGCATCTGGGGCACGGCAATGGAGCCGACCGCCGCCACCCCCGCCACGGACACGCCGGAAACCGCCCCGAAAATGGCGGAGGCCCCGACGGTGGAGATCGCAAGCCCGCCCCGCAGCCACGACAGCCAGAGCGAGGCGGCGTGAAAGAGGTTCTTTCCCACCGGCGTTGCGCCCAGAAAATTCCCCATCAGGATAAAGAGGGGCAGGGCGATGAGCTCGAAGGAGTTGAGCTGCCCGAAAAAGGAGGTCGGCGCGAAGAAAAACGCGAGAGAGCCGCGCGCCATGTAAAGGCCCAGCAGCCCGCTGGCCCCCAGTGCCAGAAAGATGGGCGCGCCGAAGCCGATCATACCGATCAGCAGGATGACAACGAGTAGCGGTTCAATCATGTATTCTGCCTTTCGGGCTGTGCCTCCGGCCCGACGATGCCCTTCCGGGCGAGCGTCGCGATCCGGTCCTTGTCGTAGCCAAGCGCCTCGTTCAGCACGGCGAGGGTATCGGCCCCCAGAGCAGGGCCAAGGCCGCGGACCTGCCCGGGGCTTTCGGAAAGGCGGGGAAAGACATTCTGCATCGCAAGGCTGCCGCCTTTGCCGTCCTCTACCCGGACGATGGAGTTGCGGGCTGCGAAATGGGGGTCTTCCACCATCTCGCGGGCGGTATAGGCAAGGCCCACGGGCACGCCTGCGTCCGCCATCTTCGCGATCACGGTTTCGGCGTCGTGCTGGCGGGTCCAGTCACCGATGCGCGCGTCAAGCGCTTCGCTGTTCTCGCCGCGGGCGCGGTGATTGGCATAATCGGGGTGATCGGCCAGTTCAGGCGCGCCCATGGCCTCGCAGAGGCGGCGAAACACGCTGTCCTGATTGGCGCCGATGATCACGTCGCGCGCATCGGCGGTGGGGTAGGCGTTCGAAGGCGCGATACCGGGCAGCGAAGAACCGTGCCGCTCGCGGATATGGCCGCCCGCGTCATATTCGGCCACCATGGCTTCGGTCAGGTGCAGGACGCTTTCGAAGATGGAACTGTCCACCACCTGTCCGCGCCCTGTCCTGTGGCGATGCTGCAGCGCCAGAAGGATGCCCATGGCGGCATTGATACCGGCCATCGTATCGCCCAGCGACAGGCCCACACGCACCGGCGCGCGGTCGGGATAGCCGCTGATCGCCCGTAGCCCGCCGATGGCCTCGCAGACAGAGGCGAACCCCGCGCGTTCGGCATAGGGGCCATCCTGCCCGAAGCCGGAAACACGCGCCATGATGAGGCGCGGATTGATCGCGCTCAGCTTGTCGTAGCCCAGACCCCAGCGTTCCATCGTGCCGGGGCGGAAATTTTCAATGAGGACATCAGCCTCCCGCACGAGATCGCGCAGCACCTCCTGCCCTTCGGGCTTGCGCAGGTCGAGCGTGATGGAGCGTTTGCCGCGTGCGATGACGTTCCACCACACGGGGTTGCCATCGCGGTCGTTGCGGCCCCATTGGCGCATGGCATCGCCCGTCTCGGGCGGTTCCACCTTGATGACCTCGGCGCCGAAATCCGCCATCAGCTGGCCGCAGAACGGCCCCGCGATGAGCTGGCCCAGTTCGATCACCCGCATATCGCTGAGCGGGCCCTGCGCGGGTTGGGATTGTGTCGATGTCATGCGCAAAGCTTCCTTCCGGGGGTCAGCGCCTCGACACGTTCCGCGATGGACCGCGCATCGAGGCCGAAATGGCGGTAGAGGTCCTGAATGGTGCCGGTCTGGCCGAAGGCCGTCACACCCAAGGGCAGAACCCGGTGGCCCATCACCCCGCCCAGCCACGAAAGCGTGGCCGGGTGCCCGTCGATCACCGTGACGAGGGTGCAGTGGGGCGGCAGGTCCGCGAGCAGTGCCTCCACCTGCGCGGGGGGTGTGGGATCGCCCTGCGCGCGCCGGGTCTGGGCGGCTGTCCAGTCCGCGTGCAACCGGTCGGCGGAGGTGACGGAGAGCACCCCGATATCGCGCCGCCCTGTGCCAACCATGCCTGCCGCCGCGATGGCTTCGGGTGCCACGGCCCCCTGATAGGCGATGACGACATCCGCGTTGGGCCCGGGCTTGCGCAGCCAGTAGCCGCCCGCGATCACGTCATCGGCGAAGCCCTCCGTCGATCGCTCGGTGATCTGTTCGATGGGGTTGGTGGTCAGCCGCAGGTAGACGGAGCCGCCGGCGTCCTGCTGCATGTGATCGAAGGCCCATCCCATGATCACGGCCAGTTCGTCCGCATAGGCCGGTTCGAAAGAGGTGAGGCCCGGCTGGCTCATCCCGATCATCGGCGTGCCGATGGACTGATGCGCGCCGCCCTCGGGCGAGAGGGTGACGCCCGAAGGCGTGCCCACCAGCATGAAGCGCGCATCCTGATAACAGGCGTAGTTCAGCGCATCGAGCGCGCGGGCCACGAAGGGGTCATAGACCGTGCCCACCGGGATCAGCCGCTTGCCGAACAGCGATGTCGACAGCCCCGCCGCCGCCAGCAGCAGGCAGAGATTCATCTCTGCGATGCCCAGTTCGATATGCTGCCCCGCCGGGGAAAATTCCCACTTCGCGGTGGAGGGGATGGAAAGCGTTCTGTAGAGGTCCGCCTTTGCCTCGCGCGAAAAGAGCTTGCGGCGGTTCACCCAAGGACCAAGGCTCGTCGTGCCGGTCACATCGGGCGACGTGGTGACGATGCGGTCGGCCAGCGCGGTATCGGATTTCGCCAGCGCATCAAGGATCTTGCCAAAGGCCATCTGGGTGGCGATTTCGCGGTCCTTCGGAGTGGCAAGGGCAGGGACGGGCAGCCTGTCATCGGTGAGCCGCCGCGTGCCTTCGGCAAAGAAGGGCACCGCGTCGAGATAGGCCCTGAAGTCCTCCACGTCGTCCACGGTAGCGAAGCGGTCCCATTCCCGGCCCTCTGGCACGCCCATGTGGCCCTGCCATTCGGCCATCTGCTTCGGCGTCATCAGCCCGCCGTGGTTGTCCTTGTGCCCGGCGATGGGCGTGCCCCAGCCCTTGACCGTATAGGCCAGAAAGCAAACCGGGCGGTCATGGTCGATGGCGGCGAAACTTTCCGCCATGCTCTCCACGCAATTGCCGCCGAGGTTTTCCATAAGGTCGGCCAGTTCGTCGTCGCTGCGCCGGTCGATGAGCGCGGAGACCGGCCCCTGATCACCGAGGTCCTCCATCAGGCGCTTGCGCCAGACGGCACCGCCCATGAAGGTGAGCGCGGAATAGTCGCTGTTGGGGCAACGGTCGATCCAGTCGCGCAGGGCCGCGCCCCCTTCCTCTTCGAAGGCCGCGCGCTGCAGCTTGCCGTATTTGACCTTCACCACATCCCAGCCGAAGGCGCCGAAGCTCTTTTCGATCCGGGTGAAAAGCCCTTCGTGCACGATCCCGTCGAGGGACTGGCGGTTGTAGTCCACGATCCACCAGACATTGCGCAGGTCGTTCTTCCAGCCTTCCTGCAGGCATTCGTAGACATTGCCTTCGTCGAGTTCGGCATCGCCCACGAGCGCGATCATGCGGCCTTCGGGCCAGTCGCCGCCCCAGCTTTTCGCGCGGACGTAATCCTGAATCATCGAGGCGAAGGAGGTCACCGCGACGCCAAGCCCCACGGACCCGGTGGAGAAATCCACATCGTCCACGTCCTTGGTGCGGGACGGGTAGGACTGGGCGCCGCCAAAGGCGCGGAAGCCTTCCAGCTTTTCGCGGCTGATGTTGCCCATCAGGTACTGCATGGCATGAAAGACCGGCGAGGCATGGGGCTTTACCGCGACCCGGTCCTGCGGGCGCAGCGCCGAATAGTAGAGCGCCGTCATGATCGACACCATTGAGGCCGAGGAGGCCTGATGCCCCCCGATCTTGATGCCATCGACCTTCGGACGCAGGTGGTTGGCGTTATGGATCATCCAGTGCGACAGCCACAGGAGGCGCTGTTCGATGGTTTTGAGATGTTTCGCGGTCATGGGGCCCCTCTTTGCGGATACGGTATACAGAATCCAAAAGCGGAACCCGCCAAAGATACATGCCGCAAAGCCTTGCTGCGCAGTTATCCTTCGCGTATTGAGTAGCGCATGGCGAAAACCCCCAAGATTGACGAAATAGATAAACGAATCCTGCGGCAAATCGCGGGTGAGGGCCGAATCTCTGTTCAGGCGCTTGGCGAAGCGGTGGGGCTGAGCGCCACGCCCGTCGCGCGCCGGTTGAAGCGGCTCGAAGAGCAGGGGTTCGTGACGGGCTATGCCGCGCTCATCAACGAAGCGGCGCTGGGGTTCGATGTCTCGGTCTTCGTTTCGGTGAAGCTCGACCGGCAGATCGACAACGCGCTGTCCTCTTTCGAGATCGCCATCGCCTCTTTCCCGGAGGTCGTCGATTGCTGGCTGATGACCGGCAGCAGGGACTACCTTTTGCGGGTCGTGACCGGGGGCATGGCGGATTTCGAGCAGTTTCTGGTGGGACGGCTTACCAAGGTTAAGGGCGTGGCGGAGATCGAAAGCTCCATCCCCCTGCGCCGCGTCAAATCCGCCGGATCCCGCGTCCCCTGAGCCGCAGGACGCCGGGGTTTGGGGTAGGCG
>NZ_LWGH01000350.1:0-2124 GCF_001635395.1 Sulfitobacter sp. HI0129
ATTCAATTAGAGTGTGTTGGAAAAAAGTGAAAACCGTACCGCGACAGACAGAAATGGGCTGGGGGCCGAATATCATGGTCCACTTGCGGGTTGTTCAGTCGGAGTCATCGGTCTTAGGGAAAGTGGTGGGCGACCCTGGAATCGAACCAGGCGTGCGTCTCCGCGAGGGAGTTACAGTCCCCTGCCACACCTTGCGGCCTGTCGCCCACTGCGCCGCGACGCATTGCGCCGGACGTGGGGGCGTGATTACTAGCGGGCCAAAGGTGCGTCAAGGCGAAAACGAAGCCGCATCGTCCACTCGGAACATGCAGGTGCGAGAGATGAAAAAGCCCAAGTGGGTCGTCCAGAAAGAGCAGGAAAAGAAGGCCGAGGCGAACGCGACGCTCTGGCTCTTCGGGCTGCACGCGGTGCGCGATGCGCTGGCCAATCCGGCGCGGGAAAAGCTGCGCCTGATGGTGACACCGAATGCCCAGGTCAAGCTGCAGGATGCGATTGACGCGGCCGGAATCACGGCGGAAGTCGTGGACCCGCGCAAGTTCCGCCCGCCCATCGATCCGGGATCGGTGCATCAGGGGGCGGTGCTGGAGGTCAAACCGCTCAACTGGGGCCGGTTGGAAGATGTCTGCATCGGCGATGCGGCACCCCGGGTGCTGCTGCTGGACAGGGTCTCAGACCCGCATAACGTCGGCGCGATCCTGCGCTCGGCAGAGGTGCTGGGCGCTTCGGCGGTCATCGGCACGCGCCATCACGCGGCGCCCGAAACCGGCGCGTTGGCCAAGACGGCGAGCGGCGCGCTCGAACGGCAGCCCTATCTGCGGGTGCGCAACCTAGCGGATGCCATCCGCAGCCTGCAGAACATGGGCTACCTTGTCCTCGGCCTCGACGGGGAGGCGGAGCAAACCGTAGAAAGCGCGGTGGAAGGGCGCATGGACCGGCCCATCGCGCTGGTTCTGGGTGCCGAAGGCCCCGGCCTGCGGGAAAAGACCCGCGACACCGTCGATATGCTGGTACGGATCGACGCGGCGGGCACATTCGGGTCGCTCAACGTCTCCAATGCGGCGGCAATCGCCTTATATGCCACGAAAGAACACCGTTAAGGAGACCGCGTGGCCTATCCCACGAAGATCGCGACCTGCTGTTATTGTGCCAGCCGTACCGTCCTGACGCTGGATCAGGCCCGGCATGAGTTGACCTGCACAAGCTGCGGCGCCCCGCTGCGGCAGCTCAAGCAGATGCCGCGCGAAAGCGCCCCGGCGCGGCCCGCCATCTCTCACCAGCCCGCGCCCGTGCAGCGCAAGGAAAAGCCCGTGCGGATCCGCGCCCCTTACGACTCCGCGCCGAAAAAACAGGCCCGGAAGGTCGCGAAGCGCAAACCACGCAAATCATGGCTGCGCCATTTCGCTGAGGAAGCTTTCGATATTGTCGAGGACATTTTTGACTGATCCCCGCCGAAAGGACGGAAAATCGGCGGAAACCGGCGCATTTCCGTCCGAATTCGAACATCCCGGCGCCCAAGGCCTTTGATCCGCCTCATCAATACCTACCTCAATTACAGGACGCGCGATCTGGAACCCCGCGCGACACCCTACTGTCCCTCGTTCCGTACCTATGCGCCCCGGTCACGACTTGGGGCGCCTTTTTTTGCGCGCTTCCGTTCGGGGCCGCTGCGGGCTAAGAATTTGGCATGGGCTATTCGGACGAACACCTCAGGGACGTACTGAAAAGGACGCGGCGCATCGCGGTGGTGGGCGTTTCCACCAATCCGGTGCGGCCCAGCTTCTACGTGGGGCGATACCTCGCGCTGAAGGGCTATGACGTGGTGCCGGTCAATCCGGTCTATGCGGGTGAAACGCTGTTCGGAAAGACGGTCGTCGCCACGCTCGCCGAGGCGGGGGAGGGCGTCGACATGGTCGATATTTTCCGCCGGTCGGAGGCGGTGCCGGAGGTGGTGGAAGAGGCGCTGGCCGATTGCCCGGATCTGCGCACCATCTGGATGCAGATCGGCGTGACCCATGCCGAGGCCGCCGCCAAGGCGGAGGCGCGGGGGATCGACGTGATCCAGGATCGCTGCCCCAAGATCGAATACCAGCGCCTTTTCGGCGAGTTGCGCATGGGCGGTTTCGC
>NZ_LWGH01000351.1:0-3367 GCF_001635395.1 Sulfitobacter sp. HI0129
ATTGATCCCCGAAAAGCGCGCGCAGCCCGAAATGCGCGATGCCCACGGCCAAAAGCTGCGCCAGCACGAAGGCCGGAATATGCGCCGGGGTGATCCCGGCAAAAGTATCCGAAAAGCCGCGCGCCACCGTCACCGCCGGATTGGCGAAACTGGTGGAGGCGGTGAACCAATAGGCCCCGGTGATATAGAGCGCCACCAGCGTCGGGACCGCTTCGGCCCGGGCGCGCAACCCGCCAAAGATCACCATGAGCAGCCCCAGCGTCGCCACCAGTTCCGAAAACCACTGCGCGCCGCCGGTCCGGTGCGCGGTCAGCGACCATTGCCAGACCGGCAGATCGAACATCAGATGGGTGATCCAGACCCCCACCAGCCCACCGCCCAGCTGTGCCGCGACGTAGCCGGTGAAATCGCGCCAGCCGAGCTCCCCCCGCAGGGCGAAGGCCAGAGAGACCGCCGGGTTGAAATGCGCCCCCGACAGCGGCCCCAGTACCGTGATGATGACATAGAGCATACAGCCCGTGGCAATCGCATTGGCGAGCAGCGTCAGCGCCATGTCGCCCTGCGCCAGCGAAACACCCATGACGCCCGATCCGATGACGGAGACGAGCAGCAGCGCGGTTCCCAGCGCCTCGGCCCAATAGGCGCGGGTCATGATGACATCGGCCCCGGGGGGCGGTAAAACGGGGCAGGGAGGCTGTGTTGCGTCTTCATGCCCGCGCTATAGGCGGCCCATGTAACAACAATGTGACGCTCCTCGCGCGTCATTCGGCTGCCGGACCCCACCACCAGACCTCTGGCATGAAGTTTGGCCCGTCCCCGTAGAGCGGGATGGTATCGGGGTATTTCATCCGCGCGTCATGGGCGATCCGGTCCTCGTTATAGAGCCAGAAGGGCACCACGTAGCGCCCCGCCGTCAAAAGCCGGTCCAGCGCGCGGGTCGCGGCGGTGAAGGCTTCGGTATCGCGGGCGTTCAGCATGGCGTCGATCATGGCGTCGATGGCCGGGGATTTGACCCCCATCAGGTTGCGCGCGCCCGGTTGGTCGGCGGCCTCCGACCCCCAGTAGTAGCGTTGCTCGTTGCCGGGGCTCAGCGAAAGGGCGCGGCGGAAGAAGGTCATGTCGAAATCATATTCGGCGTTGCGCGCCACGAATTGCGCGTCGTCGACCGTTTCGATCCGTGCGTCGATGCCCAGCCGCCGCAGCGCCTGAAGATAGAGCTCGGCAATGGCCATGTTCTCGGCGCTGCCCTTCGACAGCAGGATATCGAAGGCCAGCGGCGCGCCGTCCGGTCCGCGCATGGTGCCGTCCTCGACCGTGTAGCCGGCGGCCTGAAGCTGCTTCATCGCGGTGCGGATGCCCGCGCGGTTGCGGGCCGAGCCGTCGCTGACGGGCAGGGCGTAGCCATCGAGCGTACCCGGGGGCAGATCATCCGCATAGGGGGCCAACAGGGCGTCTACATCGCCTGTCGCGGCACCCTCCTGCATCCCCAGCACCGAATTGGAGAAGTAGGAGGTGATCCGTGGCTGTGCGCCGCCGGTCAATGTCTCGTTGATGAACTCGAAATTGAAGGCATGGATCATCGCGTCCCGCACCCGCCAGTCATCGAAAGGCGCGCGCCGGGTATTCATGACAAAGCCGGTCATGCCTGAGGGTTTCTGATGCGGAAACACCGATTTGACCACCTCGCCCCGCTGGATCGCGGGGAAGTCGTACTGCGTGTTCCATGTTTCGGCGTTGAACTCCCTCAGGGCCGAAATTTCGCCCGCCTTGAACGCTTCGAACATGACATTGGCGTCGCCGTAGAAATCGAGGCGGATGCTATCGAAATTATGCGTGCCCTGACGGAACGGCACATCCGTGCCCCAATAGTCGGGGTTACGCTTCAGCGTGACCTGTTTTCCGGCCTGATAATCCGCGACGACATAGGGCCCGGTGCCAAGAGGGACCTCCGCCAAGGGCGCATTGGCGAAATCCTTGCCGTCCCACTGCGCCTTGCTGAGAATCGGCCGCATACCGGCCAGCAGGGCCAATTCGCGGTTGTCCTCGTTGAAATACAGGCGGACCTGGCGTGGGCCGGTCTGTTCCATCCGTTCGATCTGCTGGCGCAGCCCGTGGTAGCGGGGATGCCCCTCGGTGCCCAACAGGTCATAGGAAAAGATCACATCCTCGACCGTGACGGGGGTTCCGTCGGAAAAGGCGGCACCCTCGCGCAGGGTGAATTCGACCCACGAACGGTCCTCGGCGGTTTCGACCGATTCGGCCAACAGCCCGTAGAGGGTGAAAGGCTCGTCCCAAGAACGGCCCATCAAGCTTTCGTGCGTGAAGAACGGCAACTGCCAGGGAGCCGTCCCCTTGCGCACGAAGGGATTCAGGCTGTCGAAACCCCCGGTATTGCCCAGCGTAATATCACCTCCTGTCGGGGCATCGGGATTCGCATAGGGGAGCGACACAAAATCTGGGGGTAACGCGGGCTCACCATACATGGATATGCCATGTGTCGATTCCGCTTGCGCTGCACTGCCGAAAAGAATCAGTGAAAAAGCGGCTGCAACACACCGTGTGGTCAGGAAATTATAACTATACATTTTCGAAACAATTCCACCCGCGCCTTGTTTTATTGGCTTTGTGCTTAACCGGGCTTTCCCGCCATATCAAACTTTTAGCTTGGATTGCTGCGAGAGTTTGCTTATAAAGAGGGCACTGCTCGATAGGTTTCTTGCCTGTATGAAACCTGCCTCAATAACTTAACGCCCGCTTCGTGCGGGCGTTTTTTTTTGCCCTCGTGACCCCTTTGGCGGTCTGTCGGAAACCAAAGCGCCCCGAAAACCGTTTGCCTTGCCTCTGCAGCATGACATGCTGCGCATGCAGAACGCCGATGAAGGAGCGCACCCATGGCCTATACGATCGACCTGTCCGGCAAGACCGCCGTCATCACCGGATCCAATTCCGGAATCGGATTGGGCATTGCCCGCGAACTGGCGCAGGCGGGGGCGGACATCGTGCTCAACTCCTTCACGGATGACAGCGCCGACCACGAACTCGCCTCCGGCATCGCGGAGGAGTTCGGCGTTTCCGCGCGCTACATTCAGGCCGATATGTCAAAACCCGATCAGTGCCGCCGCCTGATCGAGGATGCCGGACGGTGCGATATCCTCGTGAACAATGCAGGGATCCAGCATGTGGCGCCGATCCCCGAATTTCCGGTCGAGAAATGGGATGCGATCATCGCCATCAACCTGTCTTCGGCCTTTCATACCACCGCCGTCGCGCTGCCGATAATGCGCAAGGCGGGCTGGGGGCGGGTGATCAACATCTCCTCCGCCCATGGCCTCCCCGCGTCGCCTTTCAAGGCGGCCTATATCGCGGC
>NZ_LWGH01000352.1:0-2769 GCF_001635395.1 Sulfitobacter sp. HI0129
GCGGACATGGCGGCGGCGGAGCCGACCTCTGCCTGGCATCCCGCCTCCGCGCCCGAGATGGAGGCGTTGAATTTCACCAGCCCGCCGATCGCCGCCGCCGTCAGCAAAAAGTCCTCCACATGGGTCTCGGAGGCGCCGGGCACGTGATCGAGATAGTAGCGCAACGTCGCTGGCATCACGCCGGCGGCGCCGTTGGTGGGCGCGGTGACGACCTGACCCCCGGCGGCGTTTTCCTCGTTCACGGCCATGGCATAGACGCTCATCCAGTCGTTGATCGTATGGGGTGCCGAAAGGTTGCGCCCGCGTTCGGCCACCAGCGCATCATGGATGCCCTTTGCGCGGCGTTTCACCTTCAACCCGCCGGGCAGGATACCGTCGGTGGTGAGCCCTCTTTCGATGCAGTCGTTCATCACCTGCCAAAGCCTTCGGGACCCTGCCCGCAGGTTTTCCGCCCCGCCGCGCGATTCCTCGTTGGCGCGTTTCATCTGCGCGATGGTCTTGCCGGAGGCGCGCGCCATGTCCAGCATCTCCGCCGCCGACTTGAACGGGTAGGGCACCGGCGCGCCTTCGTCCGTGTCCTTCCCGGCGGCCAGTTCCGCTTCGGTCATCACGAAGCCGCCGCCGATGGAATAATAGGTCTCCCGCAGGGTCACGTCGCCCTGCGCGTCCGTCGCCATCAGCATCATGCCATTGGCGTGGCCCGCGAGCTTGGTGTCGTAGTCGAAGATCATGTCGCGCTCAGGGTCAAAGCGCAGCGTTCCCAGCCCTTCGGGGGTGACGGTCTTGCTCCGCCGTATCTCTTCAAGCGTGCGTTCGGCTTTCTCCGCGTCGTAGTCCTGCGGGGTGAACCCGGCCAGCCCGAGGATCGTCGCCCTGTCCGTTGCGTGGCCCACCCCGGTAAAGGCGAGCGAGCCGTGAAGCGAGGCGCGCACCCCCGCGAAGTGGAACGGCGAGGCGCGCATCGCGTCGAGAAAACGCGCGGCGGCCACCATCGGGCCCATCGTGTGGGAAGACGAGGGGCCGATGCCGACCTTGAACATATCGAAAACGGACAGGAACATCAGAGAGCGCTTCCTTCGGGTGGATCGGGGTATCGGGGGGCGGTAAAGGGTGTATCGCCCAGACCTTCGGCGCTTTGCAAGGCGCGGCAGGCGGGCAGGCCTTCAACCCGCGCCGCCACACGGGCAAGAGCAGGCCAGCGGGCAAGGTCGAACCAGCTACGATCCGCATCCCGAGGGTAGAGCGCGGGCCAGCGCATCAGGGCCGCCGCGTAGAAATCCGCGATGCCGGGGGCGTCGGGGTCCGACCATTCCGCCACGGCCCCGTCAAGCAGCGTCGCGGCTTGGGCGAAATGTTCGGCAGAGCGGCGGTAGAAGTCTGGCAGGCAGGCGGCATCCACATAGGTTTCGCCGTAGAACATCATGCGCGCCAAGGGGTGCATGGTGTTGGACAGATGAAAGAACCATTTCAGCGCCTTGCCCCGGGCAGGTGAGGCGGGGGCGGGGAACAGCTCGCCGTGCCGATCCGCCAGCCAGAGCAATATGGCCCCGGTTTCAAAGATCGGCCCCTCGGGTGTTTCGAGCGTGGGGATCAGGCCCTTGGGGTTCAGGGCACGGTAGGCGGCCCCCCGCTGCGCCTTCGCCCTGCGGTCGACCAGCCTTGTCTCATAGGGGATTTGGCCCTGCTCCAGCGTGAGCCTGACGATCAGCGACGCATTGTCGGGGGCATAGTGAAGGACGTGATCCATACCGCCCTGTTAGACCACCGGCGCGCCACCACGCGAAGGAAAACGACCCTTCGCCGCATGATTGCGCAACACCCCGCCGGGTGCTCATCCTCCGGGCCGGATCGCCGCGTCCTCGACCTTGATCCGGTGGCGGAGCATCAGGGCGTTCAGCAGTGTGAAAACGAGCGCCACGCCCCAGAGCCCGAGGACGAGCGGCGCGACGATGATCTCGGCCACTACGAGGGCGTAGTTCGGATGGGGGATGAACTTGAACGGGCCGGTGGAAACGAGGGGTGCATCCGTTACGATAATGCGCGTCGTCCAGCGGTTGCCCAGTGTTCTGAGTATCCAGATGCGGAACCCTTGCAGGATGACATAGAGGATGAGCCAGAAGGGTCGCACGGCTTCGTTCCAGCCCAGCAGCAGGATCGCGGCCAGCCATGCCGCGTGCATCGCAACCATCACCGGGTAATGGCCTGCCCCCACTTCATGCGCGCCATCGGCCAGCAGGCGCGCGGTGTTGCGCCGGGCGATAATAAGCTCCCCCAGCCGCTGCAGGATCAGGAAGCCCAGGAACAGGAAGGTGGCCGTCGTCACGCCGCCACCCTGATAGGCAACAGCGAGGCGGTGAACCCCGGCCCCAGCGCGCAGAGCGCGAACTGACCCGTCGCGCCTTGTTCCAGCACCTCTTTCAAAACGAAAAGCGCCGTGGGCGCGGACATGTTTCCGGCGGCCCGCAGCACCGCCCGCTCCGCGTCGAGCGCGCCCGGGGGAAGGGCCATCGTGGCCTCGATCGCTTCGAGAACCTTGGTGCCGCCCGGATGGCAGACAAAGCGGTCCACCTGCGCGACCGAGAGATCAGCAGCCGCCAGCATGGTTTCCACGGCGGGGAGGAAATTCTCCTGCACGAAACCGGGGATTGACCGGTCGAAGATGACGCCGAGCCCGGTTTCATCCACGTCCCAGCCCATGATGGGAAGGGTGTCGGGCCAAAGGTGCTCCTGCCCGTGGCCCAGTGTGATCCCGCCCGCCGCTGCTGCGCT
>NZ_LWGH01000353.1:0-5432 GCF_001635395.1 Sulfitobacter sp. HI0129
GGGGCACTTCGTGGCCTTCGCTGTCGATCAGGCGGATTTCGTTTCCGGGTGCCGGCTGGCCCACGGTATGCAGCTTGGTCGGGTGGAGAAGGACAGCGGTGTCATCGGGCCGCCCTGACCGGAATAGCCGCGTTTGACCGTGGCGATGATGCGGTCCGTGGGCATGCCGGCGCTGCGGAACATCTTGTCCAGCGGGGCGACCGAGACGGTCATCGCCTCTTCGAGCTGGCGGAAGATCGTGTCGTTCCGCTCGCGCATCACGGCGATCTGGTGGGCCATCTCATCGGCGTGGAGCAATGCCTCCTGCGCGTCGGCGATCACCTTGTCCCGCTCCGCCGCGGTTTCGGCCAGCGCGTCGGACAGGAAATTGAGCGAAACGTTGGAGGCGGCGGTCTGCAGGGTGCCGTTGCCCGATTCCTCGATGGAGGTTTCCAGCGCCGCAAGCTGGCCCCGCGCCGTCTCCCGCTCCTTCATGGTGGAGCGCAGCGTGCTCTGGATCACGCCGATGCCGGTTTCCAACTCCCGGCGGCGGGTTTCCGATGACAGCAGTTCCGACTGCATGACGGAGATCTGCTTGAGCGCGGCATTGAAGCGTTCCTGTGCGGCGAGCGCTTCTTCGGCGCGCAGGTCGCGCTGGGAGGAAAGTTCGTTCAGGCGGGCCTGATAGGTGCGCTGGTCCCGCTTGGCCTGTTCGCGGAAATTGCCCGAGCCGATGCTGTCCATCAGGATCACGGCGGTGGCGATGATGGCCCAGGCCACGAGCGCTGCACTGCCCGCAAAGACGGCAAGCTGGGTCGACGGGCGCAGGCGGATGAATCGGGTGTCGGTATCGGATTTGAGGAAGACGCGGCGTTCGGGAAAGAAATGCTCCAACAGAGCATGTGTCTTGATGGCAAGCCTTGTGCGCACGTTTCTTTCCTTTGTCCGTCCCTGCTGGGCGTTACGGTCCCACTCGTCGCGCCCGGTTCCATGTTGCATATCCAGTGGACCCCCATCGGGCAACCCTGTTGCTTGCTGCCGGTACGTCACGGGGAGCGAATCCGCCCATCCGGCAAAAATCCGCCGATACCAAGGGTTTGGCCCACGCAGCCTTACTGAGGTTCCGTCAACGGCCAGTAAAAGTCCGGCGGAATCCCCGCTTCGGCCCGCTTTTCCTCGTTGAAGGGGGGCTTGAGCGCGCCGTGAAAATAGCGCCGGACAAGGGCGTGAAACCGGTCCTTCGGGTCCACGTCTTCCCGCCCGCAGAGAAAATGAAACCACTTGCTGCCGTAGGCCACGTGGGAAACCTCCTCGGCATAGATCGTCTCAAGTGCTGCGACGGCATCCGATTCCCCGGCCTTGCGGAAGATCTCGATCATGCCCGGCGTCACGTCGAGGCCGCGCGCCTCCAGCACCATGGGCACCACGGCGAGGCGGCCCATCAGATCCTCTGCCGTGTCCTGCGCCGCGCGCCACATGCCGGCATGGGCGGGCAGGGCGCCGTAATGGCTGCCCATCGCCTCGAGGCAGTCGCACATCAGGTTGAAATGTTTCGATTCCTCGTCCGCGGCCTTCACCCAGTCGTCGAAGAACCCCATCGGCAGGCGCACGTGAGAAAAACGTGCGATGATGTCCCAGTGCAGGTCCACGGCATTGAGTTCGATATGTGCCACCGCATGCAGCAGGGCGATGCGGCCCTCTGGCGTGCCGGGGCGGCGGCGCGGCACCTCCCGCGGGCTGAGCAGTTCGGGCCGCGCGGGCCGGGCCGGATGATCCGGCGGGTCGGCTCGCCCCACGGGCGGGGTTTCGCCCCGGGCGCGGGCCGCCTGCCAGCGCGCGGCGAACTCACGGGACAGGGCGGTCTTTTCGCGCCCGTCGGCACAACGCAGGACGGCTTCGGCCTGTTCGGCAAGCGCGGCGGTCAAAGCGCCTGAACCGCTTGCAGCACTTCATCAACGTGGCCGGGCACCTTCACCTTGCGCCAGACCCGGGCGATCCGGCCCTTGGCGTCGATCAGAAAGGTGGCGCGCTCGATGCCCATGGTTTTCTTGCCGTACATGTTCTTTTCGACCCAGACGCCATAGTCTTCGCAGACCGTGCCGTCGCTGTCCGACAGCAGGGTGATCGTCAGCCCGTGCTTGGCAGTGAACTTGTCGTGTTTGTCGATGCTGTCGCGCGAGATGCCCAGCACATGGGCCCCGGCGGCGCGGAACGCCTCTTGCCGTTCGGAAAAGCCGATGGCCTCTTTGGTGCAGCCCGGTGTGTCGTCCCGCGGATAGAAATAGACCACCACAGGCGCGCCGCGCAGGTCGGACAGGGTCACATCCTGCCCCCCGGTGGCGGGCAGCGTGAAATCGGGGGCCTCGTCGTGGGTCTCTGGCATGAAATCTTTTCCGTTTCGTGATTGTGTCGCTCTCCGTTTCGCTTGATGCGCCGGAGCAGGCTGACATACTAGGCCGGACCGCGCGGGATTAAACCCCCGGCGCAGCGGGTGTCGCGCGGTCCGGTAACAGGCAACGGCGGCGGTGGTATGGCGCAGAACGGCCCGCACACGGCAGGGGAAGGCCGCCGCGCGCGGCGGCGCGGGTTGCGCCGCGCGGGCCTGTGGCTGCTGGCCGTGGTGCTGAGCCTTGCCGCCATGGGGGCGCTGGCGCTCATCGCGCTGACGGGCCGCCCGCTCAGCGCGCCGGAGTGGCTGGAAACCCGGATCGAAGAGCGCCTTGCAGAGGCGCTGCCGCAGGCCCGGGTGACTTTCGGCGACATCGTCCTGATTATGGATGAAGGCTGGCGGCCCCGCATCCGGCTGAGCCAGATCGACGTGCGCAGCCCCGGCGGCGGCGACATCGTGCGCTTCAACGAGGTGAAGGCCAGCCTGTCGTTGCCCGCCCTGCTGGACGGCCAGTTGCAACCGCGCGAGGTTGCCTTGTCGGGGATCTTCCTGCGCCTGCGCCGGGGCCTTGATGGCCGGGTGAGCCTGAGCGCCGGGCCGGGTGCCGCGCCACGCGTGAGGCAGGCGGCAACGCTGCCGGAACTGGTGGGCCAGATCGACGCGCTGTTCGACGCGCCGGCACTGTCCGCGCTGCGGCAGGTGTCGCTGCGGGCCTTGACCCTGCGGTACGAAGACGCCCGCACAAAACGCGGCTGGACGGTGGACGGCGGGCGGATGCAGCTTCGGCGCGATGGCGATGCGCTGGCCCTGTCGACCAGCCTTGCACTGCTCAGCGGGCGGGCGGGGGTTGCGACGCTCTCGGCCAGCTACACCACCCGGCTGGGTACGGCGGAGGCCCAATTCGGCGTTTCCTTCGACGATATCGCCGCCGCCGACATCGCCGCACAGGGCCCGGCCTTCGCGTGGCTGGGCGCGCTCGACGCGCCGATCTCGGGCTCGGTGCGCAGCGGATTGACGGCGGCGGGGCGGCTGGAGCCGCTCAATGCGGCGCTGGAAATCGGGGCGGGCGCACTGCAGCCCGAGCCGGGCACCGCGCCGATCCCCTTCGACGGGGCGCGCAGTTATTTCGTCTACGACCCGGAGGCGCAGCTTTTGCGGTTCGATGACCTGTCGGTCCGCAGCCCGTGGGTCAGCGGGCGGATGACCGGCGAGGCCCAGTTGGAAGGGATCGCCGCGGGAAGGCTCGACCGGCTGATCGCCCAGTTGCAACTGCGCGGCATCGTGACCAATCCGGCGGATCTCTATGCCGCGCCGGTATCGCTCGCCGGTGCGGATGTGGACCTGCAGCTTCAGCTCGATCCGTTCCGCCTGCGGCTGGGCCGCCTGCAGATCGACGATGGCGGCAGTACGCTCACCGTCGAAGGGCAAGCCGAAGCCGGGTCCGACGGATGGAATGTGTCGGTGGACGCGGGGCTCGATACGATCACGCCGCCCCGGCTGCTGGAGCTTTGGCCGACGCAGGCCAAGCCAAAGACGCGCCGCTGGCTGGAGGAGAACCTCAAGGGCGGGCAACTCAGCAATGTGGACGTGGCGGTGCGCCTCGCCCCCGGGGCCGGGCCGCGCACCTATCTGGCCTTCGAATACGCGGATGCCGAGGTGCGCTTCATGAAGACGATGCCCCATGTTCAGGATGCCCACGGCCACGCCAGCCTGCTCGACAACCGTTTCGTGCTGGGGCTGGACGCGGGCCGCGTGATCGCGCCGCAGGGCGGGGCGGTGAACATCGCGGGGTCTTCGTTCATCATGCCCGATGTACGGGTGAAGGGCGGGCCGCCCGCCGTGGTGCGCCTGCACACCGAATCGACCGTCACGGCGGCGCTGTCGCTGCTGAACCAGCCGCCCATGCGGGTGATGGACAAGGTGAAGCTGCCCGTGACGCTTGCCGACGGGCGTGCCGAGCTTGATGGCACACTGTCCTTCCCACTGCGCAAGGGCGGCAAGCCCGAGGATGTGACCTATCACTTCGACGGCACGCTGTCGGACCTGTCCAGCGACACGCTGGTCAAGGACCGGACCCTTCGGGTGCCAAGCATGACGCTGGCGGCGACGAACGAGCGGCTGACCATCGCGGGGGAAGGGCGACTCGACGGGATCGGCTTTGACGCGCGCTGGTCCCAGCGGATCGGGCCGGGGTCGGACAGCAGCACGCTCACGGGGCAGATCGCGCTGTCGCCGCATACGTTGGAGGCTTTCGGGATCCTGCTGCCCCCGGGCAGTGTTTCGGGGGAGGGCAAGGCCGACATCTCGCTCGCGCTGAAACGCGGCAGGCCGCCTGCGTTCACCCTCACGTCGGACCTGCGCGGCCTGCGTATCGAGGTGCCGCAGGTCACATGGGCCAAGACCGCCGCGGCGGGCGGCGCGCTGCGCGTGGAAGGCACGCTGGGCGAGACACCCGAAGTGTCCGTGCTGCGGATCGAGGGGCCGGGACTTGCGGCGCGCGGTTCCGTCAAACTGAAACCGGATGGCGCGCTTGACCGGCTGCGCTTTGATCGCGTTGTGGTGGGCGATTGGCTCGACTTGCCGCTCGACCTTGTGGGGCAGGGCAAGGGGCAACCGGTGCAGGTCGTGGTGCGCGGCGGCATGATCGACATGCGCCGCGACCAGTTCGGCAAAACGGAACCCAGCGGGAAGCCCACGCCGCCGCTGTTGCTCTCGCTCGATCGGTTGCAGATTACCGACACCATCGCGCTGACGGAAATGCGCGGTCGCTTCGATCTGTCGCGCGGGCTTGACGGCTCTTTCGAAGCGCGGGTCAACGGCGGGACGGCCCTGCGCGGACAGGTGCTGCCCCTTGGCGGGCGCAGCGCGATCCGGCTCGCCTCCGAAGACGCGGGCGGCGTGCTGCGCAGCGCCTCGGTGGCGCGGCAGGTGGTGGGCGGGGATCTCAACCTCGTGCTGGTGCCCGTGGGATCGGGCGGGGCCTTCGACGGTCAGCTGCAGGTTGGCGATCTGCGCATCCGCGACGCGCCCGCCATCGCGGCCCTGCTGAACGCGGTGTCGGTGG
>NZ_LWGH01000354.1:0-4502 GCF_001635395.1 Sulfitobacter sp. HI0129
CGATCATCACATCCGCATCGCCGTGACGGATCAGGCGCGAGGCGTCGCCGATGGCATGGGCCCCGGTGGAACAGGCGGTCACGACCGAATGGTTCGGCCCCTTGAACCCGTAGCGGATGCTGACCTGCCCCGAGATCAGGTTGATCAGCGCCCCGGGCACAAAGAACGGGCTGACGCGGCGCGGTCCTTTTTCCTTCATGGTGATGGCGGTATTCGCGATGGAATTCAGCCCCCCGATGCCGGAACCGATCAGAACGCCGGTGCGCTCCAGATCTTCGGTCTCTGTCGGCATCCAGCCCGAATCCTCCACGGCCTGCTGCGCCGCCGCCATGCCGAACAGGATAAAGGTATCGACCTTACGCTGCTCCTTCGGCTCCATGTAGTGATCGGCGTTGAACGTGCCGTCGCTGCCATCGCCGAGGGGTACTTCACAGGCATATTGCGTCACGAGCGCGCTGGCATCGAAACCCGTGATCGGACCTGCGCCGGACTGACCGTCCAGAATCCGGCTCCAGCTTTCCTCGACGCCATCTGCAAGGGGTGTCACCAATCCCATGCCCGTCACAACAACTCTGCGCATATCCAAGCCCCCTTGGTGTGTTTTCGCGTTGCCCGGCTATACAGTGCCGGCTCGGTGAAATTCAAGGGCGCAGCGCCGCATTGCCCGTTCAGACCGGCGGGCCCTTGCGCGCCATCAGCCGGGCAGCAGCACCGTCGATCTCCACATCTCTCAGCGGCGCATAGCCCAGCGTTTCGGCCAGCTTCAGCGAAACCGCATCCTCCGGGGATATCTTGCAGACGGTATGGCCCCCCATGATCCGATCATACCAGTCATGCGCCGCCGTCGCGGCCTCAAGGCCAAGGCCCCGGCCCCGGACATCGGGTGCAATGACCCAGCGGGCCTCCGGATAGGGATCGAAATCGATGCCCAATTGGCGCGCGCCGAAAAAGAACCCGGCCTGCCCGCACAGGTCCCGCTGGCCATGCAACTGCACGCCCCATTGCCCGAATCCGGTAATCTGCCAATGCCCCGCATTGCGCAGAAACGCATCCCACGACCGGCTCTTGGGCCAAGGCTCGCCGCTGATATGGGCCACTACTTCGGGCGAGGCCCAGATTTCGGCGAACCGCGCGAAGTCTTCCGACCGCATCCCGCGCAGCGTCAAACGGGCCGTGTTGATGATCGGAATATTCCGCGCCATGTATGCGACCCCCTGTGTTGCAGTTCCCTCCATGGTGGAACCATCCCGCGTCGAGCACAACCCGCCTTGCACGTTCCGAATAAAAAAGCGGCGCCGATCCGCGTGGACCGACGCCGCTTTGTTCAGTTGCCGTCCGGCCCCCGGGGGCCGCGGCACTATATCAGGACGCTTCCTTGATGAACTTCACCGCGTCACCCACGGTCTGGATGTTCTCGGCGGCGTCATCGGGGATCTCGATGCCGAATTCCTCTTCGAACGCCATCACCAGTTCCACGGTGTCGAGGCTGTCGGCACCCAGATCGTCGATGAACGACGCGTTCTCGGTGACCTTTTCCTCTTCCACACCCAGGTGCTCAACCACGATCTTCTTAACGCGCTCTGCGACGTCGCTCATAATATGTCCTCATGTCTTCGGGCCATCGGCCCCTTTTGGTTTCCGTGCGCCGTTCCGGGGCGGTTGGAGGATGCCCCAAAAGGGGCGGCTATCTACCCTGTTTGCACAAGGATCAGGGTACGATCAAGCACCCGCGTTAGAATCTGCGCTTCGTTTAGCATATGCCACCATATTGGCAAACGCTATCTCGGCGCAGGTCAGAGCATGGCCATCCCGCCGTTCACATGCAAGGTCGTCCCGGTGACATAGGCGGCTTCCGGACTGGAAAGATAGAGCACGGCGGCGGCGATTTCGCCCGGCTCGCCCATGCGGGCCGCGGGAATCTGGTCCATGATGCCCTTTTTCTGATCATCGGTCAGCTTGTCTGTCATGGCCGTGGTGATGAAACCCGGCGCCACGGCATTCACTGTGATGCCCCGGCTCGCCACTTCGTAGGCAAGCGATTTCGACATGCCGACCATGCCGGCCTTTGACGCGGCGTAATTGGCCTGCCCCGGATTGCCTGTGGCCCCCACGACAGAGGAGATGTTGACGATCCGCCCCCAGCGGGACTTCATCATGCCGCGCATCACCCCCTTACAGAGCTTGAATGTGGCCGTAAGGTTCACCTCCAGCACGCTGGACCATTCCTCGTCCGACATGCGCATGAAAAGATTGTCGCGGGTGATGCCCGCGTTGTTCACCAGAATATCGACCGAACCCATCGCCTCCACCGCCTGCTTCGGCAACGCTTCGACCGCCGCCATGTCGCTCAGGTTGCAGGGCAGGACATGCGCGCGCTCGCCCAGTTCTTGCGCCAGCGCCTCCAGCGGATCCTTGCGCGTCCCCGACAGGCCGACAGCGGCGCCCTGCGCATGCAGCACCCGGGCGATTTCCGCCCCAATACCGCCCGAGGCCCCCGTGACCAGAGCCGTCTTGCCTGTAAGATCGAACATGTCTTCTTCCTTCTTTGCTTTGTTCCGCCCGCTCAGGGGGCGAGTATAGGGCGCGTGAGCAGCCGGTAATGGGCGATTTCAGCCTCGTTCAGGATGTGCATGCCATTCGACGGCGCCGCCCGCAACGTGAACCAGTAGAAAGCATCACTCCCCAGCATGTCTTCCACGTAGCGGCGGTTCAATGCATGTTTCGGTGAACCGCGTGGATAGACCGACCCGTCCCGCCGGTTGTCCCGCCAGCTGTGCACGCCGATAATCGCGCCCCGCTCCATCGTGCGCTCCACCCCGCTGAGGAAGAGTTGCGCGCCGCCCGAATAAATCTGGCTGTAGCTTTCCAGATGCGTATCCAGCCCCAGCGCGCGCAGCCGGTACCCCATGGCGATCATCGCCGCGTCGTCCACCGACCCTTCGATGCCCCGCAGCACGACCGTATCTACCTGCGGATGCGCGGCGACCATCCGCTCGAACCGCCCCGGCGTGTAGGAGGTGATGAGCCCCGTCATCAGCAGCCGGTCGCCCTGCACCTCGAACTGCGTCCGTTCCAGATAATTGCTGGCGAAATCGCATCCCGAAAGGATCAATGCCAACAGAAGCGCCGCGCAAAGGCGGATCACCGGCTCAGACCTCCCCCGCCGCGGCCACCTCTTGCGGGGTGCCGACCGCACGGGTCGCCAAGGACTTGTCGATGCGTCGGATCATACCGCTCAGCGCCTTGCCCGCGCCGATCTCCCACACATCGCTGACCCCTTGGGCCGCCATCCACTCGACGGAGCTTTTCCAGCGCACGCGGCCTGTCACCTGTTCCACCAGAAGCTGTCGCAGCTTGTCCGCATCCGTCACCCCCGTCGCCAGAACGTTGGTCACCACCGGCACCGCCGGGGCGGCAAAGCTCACATCCGACAGGGCGCTCGCCATCTCGTTTGCCGCCGGTTGCATCAGCGAGCAATGAAAGGGAGCGGAGACCGGCAACAGCAAGGCCCGCTTGGCACCGGCCTCCTTCGCCAGATCGACGGCCTTTTCCACCGCGGCCCGGGTTCCCGAAACCACCGTCTGCGCCGGATCGTTTTCGTTGGCGACCTCGCAGACCCCCGCGGCGGCGGCATCCCGGGCCACCTGCTCCACCTGCGGCAGATCGAGCCCCAGCACGGCCGCCATCGCGCCCTCGCCCACGGGAACGGCGGCCTGCATGGCCTTGCCCCGGATCCGCAGAAGACGCGCGGCATCGGAAAGCGTCAGCGTTCCGGCGGCGCAAAGCGCGCTGTATTCGCCCAGGCTATGGCCCGCCACATAGGATGCGCGGGATATGTCGACCCCTTCGGCCTTCAAGGCCGCCATCGCAGCCATGGAGGTCGCCATCAGCGCGGGCTGGGCATTCTCCGTCAGGGTCAATGTTTCGATCTCGCCTTCCCAGATCAGCGACGAAAGGCTTTCGCCCAGTGCCTCGTCGACCTCTTCGAACACCGCGCGGGCCTCCGGATAGCTGTCCGCCAGCTCCTTGCCCATGCCGATAGTCTGGGCACCCTGGCCCGGGAATACGAATGCGATGCTCATGCTGTCCCCTTATCTGGAATTTGCCCAGATGTATCCCGCAGGCCCGGTACGAACAAGACCACAGCGCCCCAAGACGATACCCCGGCGGGGCACCGGGGCCGTCGGACATTTCAGGGGGGCACGCCCTCATGCGGCGCAGATCAGACCAGCTTTCCCTCGTCCCGCAGCACGGCAACGACCGCGCGCAGGGCATCGCGATCGGCAAGCGTCAGCTCTGCGATCAGGCGATCGGTCTCATCCCACAGGCGTAGGTGCGCGCCCCGGCGTTCCGCGTGGGACAGGTTGCCAAAGCGGCAGCTGCGTAGCACCACGGTGCGCCCCCCGGCCAACTTGCGGACGAGCCGCAGCTCCCGGTTTTCCACGTCCAGTTCGATCTGCGGCGCATCGGGTGCAGCGCTGGCCTGCAGCAGGCAGAGGCCC